>NZ_JBEZFD010000007.1:131425-394608 GCF_040649235.1 Spirillospora sp. NPDC049024 | reverse complement strand
CCGGCGGCCACCGCCGCCGCGCCGTGCAGCGCGCCGCCGAGGCCGCCGGCGGCGGCGCCCGCGGCCGCCGCGGCGGCGAGCACGACGGCCGTGGCGGCGAACGCGGCGCGCGCCGGCACCGTGCCCGCCACCAGCGCCCCGAGGCCGCCGGGCCGCGCGGACGGCACGCCGGTGCGGCAGGCCCAGGGCAGCGCCAGGCGGCCGGTGACCGCCGCGACGAGCGCGGCGACGGCCGGGTCCGGCGCCGAGGCCAGCGCGGCCGCCTGGACGAGCAGCGCCAGCAGCAGGGTGACGACGCCGAACGGGCCGATGTCGGACCGCTTCATGACCGCCAGCGCCTCGGCCGCGGGGCGCCCGCTGCCGAGCCCGTCCGCGAGGTCGGCGAGGCCGTCCAGGTGCAGCGCCCGGGTGGCCGCCGCCGTCGCGGCGACCGCGAGCGCCGCCGCGAGCAGGCGGGACAGGCCGAGCGCCTCGCCGGCCAGCAGGACCAGCGCGGCGGCGCCGCCGGGGACCAGCCCGGCGGCGGGGGCGAGCAGCATGGCCGAGCGCGCCGCGTCCCGGTCGACCCGGCCGGTGCGCAGCGGGACGACGGTGAGCAGCGTGACCGCCAGCCGCAGGCCCGCGGTCATCGGGGTCCCCTGCCGGTCATCCGAGTTCCATGACGCGGCCCGCGACGACCAGCGCCGCCTCCTCGGACTCGGCCGCGAGCCGCTGGTTGACCAGGCCGAGGGCGTCGCGGAACGCGCGCCCGGACGGAGTCGTGGGCACCAGCGACAGCCCGACCTCGTCGCTCACCGCGACGACCCGCGCCGCCGTGCCCCGCCAGGCCGCGACGAGGCCGTCCACCAGCGGCCGCACCCGCGACGGCTCCTCCCAGGCGTCCGTCTCGGCCATCGCGGCCGCGAGCCAGGTGCCGATGCCGTCCACCAGCACCGGGCCGGTCGCGGACGCGAGCGCCTCCGCGAGATCGGTCGTCTCCGCCGTGCGCCACCATGCCGGGCGGCGGAGCCGGTGCGCGGCGACGCGCTCGGCCCACCCGGGGTCGTCGTCCCGGACCGGGCCGGTCGCGATGTAGAGGACGTCCGGGCACGCGGCCAGGCGCCGCTCCGCCTCGGCCGACTTGCCCGACCGGCCGCCCCCGAGGAGCAGCGTCCGGAACGGGCCGTGCTCCGAGCGGTTCCAGAAGGCCATGCGCCGCTCCAGCTCGGACGGCGAGGGCAGGCGGTGGTCGACGTGCACGGCCTCGACCCGCGTCGCCGGCGTCACGGCCCCGACGCGGCGCAGGTACCCCAGGTGCTCCGGAGAACCCGCAAGGTCCAGCAGCACGGCCTCGTACTCGGCGCCCGCCGGCGGCTCCGGCCGGGTCCCCGGACCCGCCGCCACCAGCGCCCGCCCTCCGCCGGGCGCGATGACCTCGTACCCGCCGGGCACGTCCGTGCGCGGCAGGTCCTCCAGCGCGACGCCGTCGACCACGGCGGAGAACGGCGCGTGCCGGACGCCGGCCGAGCGCAGCCGGCCGCACGACGCGCACCGGCACCCCGGGGCCGGCCAGCCCTGTGCGGCGGCGACGCCGCGAAGCTCGATGTTCATCCCGTGCGGAACTCTACGGTTACGCTCGGCTCGAAGGATCACGACGTCCCCCCTGGAGGAGTCCGGTGGGCAACCCCCCGAACGCGCCCTGGCCCCCGCAACCGGGCCAGGGCGGGCAGCAGCCGCCCTACGGCCCGCCTCACGTCCCGCCGGGCGGACCCGCGCCGGGACCGCCCCCGGGCCAGGGCTGGCCCGCCGGGCCGTCCTATCCGCCCGGCACGCCCCCGATGCCGCCGCCCGGAACGCCGCCGCCCGGACGCCGGGGCGGCGGCGGCCTGGTGATCGCGCTGGTCGGCGCCGGGCTGGCGCTGGTGCTGGTCGCGGGCGTCGTGTTCGCCCTCCTCGTCCGGGGGGACGACGGCGGGGGAGACGGCGGCGGGGACCGGCAGCTGCGGGTCGGCAAGATCGCCGGCGGCGCGGAGGCCACGCCCCTCGCGGACGGCAGCCTCGTCATGGCGCGTCCGGGCGTCACGTCCCCGGTCGTCGACATCTACGAGGACTTCGCCTGCCCGCCGTGCGGCGCCTTCGACCGCAAGCACGACCCGATGCTCAAGCGGCTGGCCGTCGAGGGCCGCGCCAAGGTCGTCTTCCACCCCATGCTGATCTTCGGCGAGGGGACCCAGCCGGCCCACGACAACTCGCTGCGGGCCGCGGCGGCGCTGCGCTGCGTCACCGACGGCGCGCACTGGCTGTCCTACCAGGACGCCCTCTACGCCCATCAGCCCGCGACCGAGAGCACCCCGGGCTACAAGGCGGAGGAGCTGCTGGCCTACGCGGCGCCGCTCGGGCTGACGAGCAGCGAGTTCACCTCGTGCGTGAAGAGCCAGCGCTACGCGGCCGGCGTGCGGACCGTCAGCCAGGGTTACATCTCGTCCGGGATCCAGGGCACGCCCAGCGTGCGGGTCAACGGGCGGACGCTCGCCCAGTCCGACATCGAAAGCCCGGACGCGCTGCGTCGCGCCGTAGAGGCCGCGTCCTGACCGGCTAGTCTCACCGCGACGAGGGAGGTCGAGGGCGATGGCGTGGAGCTGGCGGCTGGAGAAGGCCGACGGGCACATGATCGGCATGTCGGAGGAGACCTTCTCCACCCAGGCGGACGCGGAGAGCTGGCTGGGGGAGAACTGGCGGGGGCTGCGCGCCGGCGAGGTCGACAAGGTCGCCCTGCTGGACGGCGACACCGTCGTCTACGGGATGAGCCTGCACGACCCCGAGTGACCCGCCCCGGCGACCCGGGGCGGCGGGGCCGCGAACGGCGAGGGCCGCGGAGCGTCGCGCTCCGCGGCCCTCCGGCACCTGCCCGGCTCAGGGGCGCCGGCGCGGGCTGACGGTCTTGGCCGGGTCGCGGATGACGACCCCGCCGAGGATCTCGTCGATCCGCTTCATCACGTCGGCGTCCAGCTTCACCCCGGCCGCCTTCACGTTGTCGGCGACCTGCTCGGGGCGGGACGCGCCGACGATCGCGGCCGAGACGTTCGGGTTCTGCAGCGTCCAGGCGATCGCGAGCTGCGCCATCGACAGGCCGAGGTCGTCCGCGACCGGCCGCAGGTTCTGCACGCGGGTCAGCAGGTCGTCGTCGAGGTAGCGCTTGATCATGTCGGCGCCGCCCTTGTCGTCGGTGGCGCGCGACCCCTCCGGCAGCGGCTGCCCCGGCTTGTACTTGCCGGTCAGGACGCCCTGCGCGATCGGCGACCAGACGATCTGCCCGACGCCCTCGCGCTCGCAGAGCGGGACGACCTCCTCCTCGATGACCCGCCACAGCATCGAGTACTGCGGCTGGCTGGAGACGATCCGGTCGAAGCCCATCTCGTCGGCGATCTTGAGGGCGCGCTCGATCTCCTCGGCCCGCCACTCCGACACGCCGACGTAGAGGACCTTGCCCTGCCGGACGAGGTCGTCGAAGGCCCGCAGGGTCTCCTCGAGCGGGGTCTCGTAGTCGAACCGGTGGGCCTGGTAGAGGTCCACGTAGTCGGTGCCGAGGCGGCGCAGCGACCCGTGGATCGACTCGAAGACGTGCTTGCGCGAAAGCCCCCGGTCGTTCACCCCGGGGCCGGTGGGCCAGTAGACCTTGGTGAAGATCTCCAGCCCCTCGCGCCGCTGCCCCTTCAGCGCGCGCCCGAGGACCTCCTCGGCGCGCGTGCCGGCGTAGACGTCGGCGGTGTCGAACGTGGTGACGCCCTCGTCGAGGGCGGCGCGCACGCAGGCGCGCGCCGCGTCCTCCTCGACCTGCGAGCCGTGGGTGAGCCAGTTGCCGTACGCGATCTCGCTGATCTTCAGACCGCTCCGGCCCAGGTTTCGGAACTCCATGGCCCCGACCCTAGCCCCGGGTTGATCGTGCGATGCGCGGAGAACGCCCCCGCCTGCGCAGCGCAGGACACCGGCCGGGCCCCGTCACCGGAGCCCTCTCCGGGGCCCGTCCTCAGACCTTGTCCTTCTCGCCGATCCGCACCTGGGGGTTCGGGATCCGCAGCCGGCGGATCTGCATCGCGCGCATCGCGGCGTACATGCCGACGCCCTTGGAGTCCTCGCCGGGGTAGCGCTCGGCGGCCAGCCGCTTGATGCCGCGGCTCAGCATCAGGCCCTCCGCGAACACCACGAGGAGCAGCAGCGGCGGCACGAACAGCACCAGCAGCTTGGCCGCCGGGATCGGCAGCATGCTCAGCAGCACCAGCGCGAACATGAGGTACATCAGGTAGGAGCCGAACGTGCGGCGGGCGTCGACGTAGTTGCGCGCCAGCCGGCGGACGGGGCCCCTGTCCCGCTTGAGCATGTGCTTCTCGTCGCCCTTGGCCATGCCCTCGCGCGCCTTGGCGCGCTCGACGGCCTGCCGCTCCCGCACCTTGCGGTAGGCCTCCTTGCGGCTGGCCGGCGCCGTGATCGGCTGGCGGCGGCGCTTCTCGGCCTCGCTCCGCTTGGGCGTGGGGCGGCCCTTGCCGCCGGGCTTTACTACCTGAGGAGGATCCGGCGGGGCCTCCGGGGTACGACGCTTGAACACAGGTATCAGCCTACCGGCTGCGAACATCGTGGCTGCCTCGCGCGTTAACGCGTAGGGTGATAAGAACCCCAGCAGTGGTCATTGAGCCCAGTTCACGACTGAGGCGACAGCACGAAGGGACCGGCGCCGCGCGATGAGCGTGATGAAGCGAATGTCGATGATCTTCAAGTCCAAGGCGAACAAGGCCCTGGACCGGATGGAAGACCCTCGGGAGACCCTCGATTACTCCTACCAGCGCCAGCTGGAGATGCTGCAGAAGGTCCGTCGCGGGGTCGCCGACGTCGCCACCTCGCGCAAGCGTCTCGAGCTGCAGATCAACCAGCTCGAACAGCAGCAGAGCAAGCTGACCGACCAGGGCAAGAAGGCGCTGCAGGTGGGCCGCGAGGACCTCGCCCGCGAGGCGCTGACCCGCCGCGCCGGCCTGGAGGGCCAGCTGAACGACCTGCGCGGGCAGTACCAGCAGCTGCAGGGCGAGGAGGAGAAGCTCACGCTCGCCTCCCAGCGGCTGCAGGCCAAGGTCGACTCCTTCCGCACCCGCAAGGAGACGATCAAGGCGACCTACACGGCCGCCGAGGCGCAGACCAAGATCAACGAGGCGTTCTCCGGCATCTCCGAGGAGATGGGCGACGTCGGCCTGGCGATCCAGCGCGCCGAGGAGAAGACCGACACGATGAAGGCCCGCGCCGGCGCGATCGACGAGCTGCTGGCCTCCGGCGCCCTGGAGGACTTCTCCGGGCCGAAGGACGACATCCAGGCCGAGCTCGACCGGATGGGCTCCGGCCCCGGCGTCGACATGGAGCTGGAGCGCCTCAAGGCCGAACTCGGCCAGGGCCCCGCGCCCAAGGAGCTGAACCAGGGCTCGCCGACCGCGCAGCCGCACCAGCAGCAGCAGGACACCCCCCAGCAGGCCCCGTGGCCGCAGAACCCCGGGGGTGCCCAGTGATCGTCCGCCTGATGGGGGAGGGCCAGCTGGACGTGGCCGAGGACGAGCTGTCCTCCCTCAACACCCTCGACGCCGAGCTCGAGGCGGCGATCGAGTCGGGTGACGAGACCGCGTTCCGCACCGCGCTGCACGCCCTGCTGGAAAACGTCCGCAAGGTGGGCAAGCCGCTGCCGCCGGACAGCCTGGAGCCGTCCGAGCTGATCCTGCCCCCGGCCGACGCGCACATCGACGAGGTGCGCTCCATGCTGGGGGACGAGGGCCTCATCCCGGACTGACCCGGCAGGGGCCCAGGGCCGTCCTCCGGGACGGTCCGCGCGGGGGCAAGCGGGGGTGATGTTATGGACATCCGGGCACAAAACCCGTGCTCCGGGCGTTCGTACAAGTGAATAGGAGCAAGGACTGGGGGTGGCCGAATGGCCAGGACGCGTTACGCCTCCGACCGGGGGCTGACATCGCGCATGCTCGTGACGATGTTCCTGCTGGGGCTGGTGTACGTCGTCTTTGTGGGGGCTTTTTTCGTCTTCGTACCGAATTGGGCCGGCGTCGCGCTGGTCTTCGCGGTGCTGTTCCTCCTCGCCCAGTACTTCTTCTCCGACCGCATGACGCTGTTCGCCATGCACGGCCGGGTCGTCTCCCCTGAGGAGGCGCCCGAGCTGCACGGCGTCATCGACCGCATCTGCGCGATGTCGGACGCCCCCAAGCCGCGGGTCGCGATCGCCGACACCGACGTGCCGAACGCGTTCGCCACCGGCCGCAACCAGAAGAAGGCGGTCGTCTGCGTGACGACCGGCCTCCTGCGCCGGCTCGACCCGGTCGAGCTGGAGGGCGTGCTCGCGCACGAGATGGCGCACGTCGCGCACAAGGACGTCGCGGTCATGACGGTCGCCTCGTTCCTCGGCATCCTCGCCGGCCTGATCACCCGGTTCGGGCTCCAGTGGGGCCTGTGGGGCGGGTTCGGCCGCCGCAGCAACGACCAGAACACCGGGCTGATCCTGCTCGCCGTCGTCGCGGCCAGCGCGCTCGCCTACGCGGTCAGCTTCCTGCTCACCCGCGCCCTGTCGCGCTACCGCGAGCTGTCGGCCGACCGCGCCGCCGCGCTGCTGACCGGCCGCCCCTCCGCCCTCGCCAGCGCGCTGACGAAGGTCAGCGGCGAGATCGCGCGGATCCCGACCAGCGACCTGCGCTCCTCGCAGGCGTTCAACGCGTTCTTCTTCACCCCGGCGCTCGGCAGGGGCGTCAGCGTCTCGGCGCTGTTCTCCACCCACCCGTCGCTGGACCGGCGCCTCGCACAGCTGTCGAAGATCTCCGAGCAGCTCAGCAGGGGAGTGTGATCCGTGGGGTTCCTGGACACCCTGCTCGGCCGGTCCAAGCCGGCCAAGCCCGACCTCGACCAGATCTTCGGGCTGTCGACGGCGGCCGTCACCCTCGAGGCGGCGACGGGGTTCACCCCGACCGGGCTCGGCTCGGTGTGCTTCCGCGCGGCCGAGGGCGGCGCGTTCGCACGGCTCCAGGCCGACGTCCAGGAGCTGCTGGACGCCGACGAGGGCCCCAAGGTCCAGATCAGCACCGACGGCTACGGCTACACCTGGCTGCTCGCCGAGCACCGGCCCGAGGAGCTGCCCGACCTCGTCACCGACCTGCACGCGGTGAACGCGACGCTGGAGGGGGGCGGGTTCGGCCCGCACCTGCTGTGCTCCCTCGTCGGGTTCAAGGGGCCGGAGGGGCAGCGCCTCGCGCTCGTCTACCTCTACAAGCGCGGCACGTTCTACCCGTTCGCGCCGCTCCCCGGAGCTGTGTCTCACCCCCATGGCTACGCCCCGCCGTCCCCCCAGCGCGACAACGCGCTCGAACTCCAGGTGCGCGGCGCGATCGGCGCGGACCTGCGGTTCGAACAGGACCTGGGCCGGTGGTTCCCCGTCTGGGGCGCCCCCGGCCTCTGATCCCTCCGGCCCCTGCTCCCTCCGGCCTCCGGATGCCCGGCGCCCGGTCAGGGCAGGGCGAGCATCTGGTCCAGGGCCACGCGGGCGTAGTGCGCGGTCTCCTCGTCCACCTCGATGACGTTCTCGACCTCGCCGGCGGCCAGCGACTCCAGCGACAGCACCAGGTGCGGCAGGTCGATCCGGTTCATCGTCGAGCAGTAGCAGACGGTCTTGTCGAGGAACATGACGTTCTTGTCCGGGTGGGCGTTCGCCAGCCGCCGGACGAGGTTCAGCTCCGTGCCGATGGCCCAGGACGATCCGGGCTCGGCGGCCTCGATCGTCTTGATGATGTACTCCGTCGAGCCGATCCGGTCGGCGGCCGTGACGACCTCGTGGCGGCACTCGGGGTGCACGAGGACGTTCACGCCGGGCACCCGCGCGCGGACGTCGTCGACCGACTCCTTGCTGAACCGGCCGTGCACCGAGCAGTGGCCGCGCCACAGGATCATCTTGGCGTCCCGCAGTCGCCCGTGCGTGAGGCCGCCCTCGCGGCGGTGCGGGCTGTAGACGACGCAGTCGTCCAGCGAGAAGCCCATCTCCAGGACCGCGGTGTTGCGCCCGAGGTGCTGGTCGGGCAGGAACAGGACCTTCTTGCCCTTGCCGTAGGCCCAGTCGAGGGCGCGCTTGGCGTTGGACGAGGTGCACACCACGCCGCCGTGCCGCCCGACGAAGCCCTTGATGTCGGCCGAGGAGTTCATGTAGGTGACGGGCACGACGTCGTCGGCGACGCCGGCGTCCTCCAGGACCTCCCAGCACTCCTCGACCTGGTCGAAGGTCGCCATGTCGGCCATCGAGCAGCCGGCGCCGAGGTCCGGCAGGATCACCCGCTGGTGGGCGGCGGTCAGGATGTCGGCCGACTCCGCCATGAAGTGGACGCCGCAGAAGACGATGTAGGGCGCCTCGGGGCGGGCCGCGGCCCGCTGGGCCAGCTTGAACGAGTCGCCGGTGACGTCGGCGAACTGGATGACCTCGTCGCGCTGGTAGTGGTGGCCGAGTACGAACACCCGGTCGCCGAGCGCCGCCTTGGCGGCGCGGGCCCGCTCGACGAGGGCGGGGTCGGACGCCTGCGGCAGCTCGCCGGGGCAGTCCACGCCGCGTTCGCTCGCGGGGTCGGCACCGCTGCCGAGCAGCAGCAGCGGAAGGTCGCGCACTGGGGTGGTCACGGCGGTCTCCCTTCGCGACGGGACTTATCGTCGCTTTGACGACTAATGATGGCACACACACCGGGGTGGTGGCGGTGTGACGTAGAACGCACCCGCCCATGGCGTTAAACATCGCCGAGAAGCGGAATGGCCATGTAGCGAGGTACGTTGTCCTACGGGAAGAGGCGTGAGACGTCTTCGAGGACAAGCGACAGTCCGCCGCGACCGCGGCGCAGCGAGACCCGGGAGCTGAACACATGACGGTTTCAGGCGAGACCACGCAGGAGACCACGCAGCAGGGCGTCATCCTCACCGACGCCGCCGCCGAGAAGGCCAGGGGCCTGCTCGAGCAGGAGGGCCGCGACGACCTTGCGCTGCGTGTCGCCGTGCAGCCGGGCGGCTGCTCCGGTCTGATCTACCAGCTCTTCTTCGACGAGCGGGAGATGGACGGGGACCAGATCCAGGACTTCGGCGGCCTGTCGGTGCGCGTCGACCGGATGAGCGCGCCCTACCTGACCGGCGCCACCATCGACTTCGTCGACACGATCGAGAAGCAGGGCTTCACGATCGACAACCCGAACGCGTCGGGTTCCTGCGCCTGCGGCGACTCCTTCAACTGACGCCCGCCGAGCGCGCTGACACGCGCCGAGCGTGACGGCCCCCGAGGGGCCGCGAGGGGCGGCCCGGGCCACTGGGTCCGGGCCGCCCCTTTCATGCTGCCCTCCGGCGGTGGACGCGGCGAAGTGTCGCAGGGCGGCCATCTGTGGTGCGATGGTGAGTAGCCTGACGGGTTCGTACAGCCGGTGAAACAGCCGGACGACCACGACGAGGAGAGCGACGCCGTGCGCATCGCCGTGACCGGGTCCATCGCGACCGACCATCTGATGACCTTCCCCGGGAAGTTCACCGACCAGCTCCTGCCCGACCAGCTCGACCGGGTGTCGCTGTCCTTCCTGGTGGACGAGCTGGAGATCCGCCGCGGCGGCATCGCCGCCAACATCTGCTTCGGCATGGGCAGCCTCGGCAAGGAGTCCATCCTCGTCGGCTCCGTCGGCGACGACTTCGCCGACTACCGCTCCTGGCTCGAACGGCACACGGTCGACACCGCCTCGGTGCACGTGTCCGAGATCCACCACACGGCGCGCTTCCTGTGCACCACCGACCAGGACCAGAACCAGATCGCCACGTTCTACGCCGGCGCGATGAGCGAGGCCCGCTCCATCGAGCTCCAGCCGGTGGCCGACCGCGTCGGCGGCCTCGACCTCGTCGTCGTCAGCCCGAACGACCCCGACGCGATGCTGCGGCACACCGACGAGTGCCGCGGCCGCGGCATCCCGTTCGCCGCCGACCCGTCCCAGCAGCTCGCCCGGATGGGCGGCGCCGACGTCCGCCGCCTCATCGACGGCGCCGCCTACCTGTTCAGCAACGAGTACGAGAAGGCGCTCGCCGAGGAGAAGACGGGCTGGTCGGGGGAGGAGATCCTGTCCCGGGTCGGCGTCCGCGTCACCACCCTCGGCGCCAAGGGCGTCGTCATCGACCGCGAGGGCGAGGAGGGCGTGCACGTCCCGTGCGTCCCGGTCGACTCGGTCGTCGACCCGACCGGCGTCGGCGACGCGTTCCGCGCCGGCTTCCTGTCCGCGACCGCCTGGGGCCTGCCGCTCGAACGCGCCGCCCAGGTCGGCAACGCCATCGCCGCGCACGCCCTCGAGGCCGCCGGCCCGCAGGAGTACACGCTCGGCCGCCGGGCGTTCCTCGACCGCTTCGCGGCCGTCTACGGCGCCGACGCCGCGGCCGACATCGAGCCGCACGTCGCCTGCCCGACCCCGTAGGCCCGCCCGATCCGGGCATGCACGGAGGGCCGCGCCGAACCGGCGCGGCCCTCTGTGTTCTCGGCTTCCGTGTCTCCGGGCGCCAGCGCGCCCGGACCCGCCGCGGCGCCTCGGCCCTCCGCGGCCCTGGGCTTCGCGGACCCCTAGTACGTGCGGCGGATGTGGAAGCCCCAGCCGCCCTGCTGGAGCGTCTCCTCGCGGACGAAGTCCTGGGACTTCATCCGGCACCAGGCGGGGACGTCGGTGCGGGCGGCGGCGTCGTCGGCGAGGACCGCGACGATCTGCCCCACCGGGACCTCCCTGATCCGCTCGGCCAGCATGATGATCGGGATGGGGCACTTGCGGCCCAGCGCGTCGATGACGAGCACGGGCGGCGGGCCCTCCGGCTCCGCGGGGGGCGGCGCCGCGTCGCCGGGCGGGGGACCGGTCCTGGCGCGGCCTCGGAACCTCATGGGCGCGACCGCCTCCCTGTCTCGAGGGTGTTCATCGTCGTCCGGCGGAGGCGGGCGACGGCATCGGGGAGCGCGGTGAGGAACCGGTCCACGTCCTCCGAACCGACGCCACGCGGCAGCGATACCCGCACGTTCCCATGGGTAATCACTCCCATCGCCTCCAGCACATGGCTCGGACGCAGCGTATCCGCCGTGCAGGAGCTGCCGGAGGAAACCGCGAAACCCAGCCGGTCCAGTTCGGTCAGCAGCGCCTCGCCCTCCACATAAAGGCACGAGAACGTGACCAGGTGGGGGAGCCGCCGGACCGGGTCGCCGACCACCTCGACGTCGGGGACGCTCCGCGGTACCTCCGTCCGGATGCGGTCCACCAGAGCGGAGATGCGCGGCGCGTCCGCCGCCATGTCGGCGCGGTAGGCCACCAGCGCGGCCGCGGCCGCCGCGATGGCGGGGACGTTCTCGAACCCGGGGACGCGCCGCCCCTCGCGCTCGTCGTCCGGCAGCGGCGAGCGCCACCGGGCGCCCTTGCGGACGGCCAGCACGCCGACGCCGGCGGGACCGCCCCACTTGTGGGCGCTGCCCGCCAGGTACGACCACCCGCCGGGGACGTCGGCCCGGCCGATGGACTGCGCCGCGTCGACGAACAGCGGCACGCCCGCGGCGCGGCAGGCCTCCGCGACCTCGGCGACGGGCTGGAGGGTGCCGACCTCGTGGTTGGCCGACTGGAGGCAGGCCAGCGCGGTGTCGGGGCGCAGCGCCGCTGCGAACTCGGCGGCGTCGACGCGCCCGGTGCGGTCGACGCCGACGAGGGTCACCTCGCCGCCGTCGCGCTCGTGCAGCTCGGCGGCGTGCAGGACGCTGGAGTGCTCGACGGCGCCCGCGACCAGGTGCCGCCCGGCGCGCCGGCGCGCCTGGAGCCCCCCGAGGACCGCCAGGTGCACCGCCTGGGTGCCCGACGAGGTGAACGACACCTCGTCGGCACGGGCCCCCAGGACGCCGGCGACACGCGCGCGGGCGCGGTCGAGCAGCAGCCGGGCGCCGCGGGCCGTCCCGTACAGCCGGGCGGGATCGGCCCAGGCCGCGTCCAGCGCCTCGAGCAGGGCGGCGCGAGCCGCCGGGTGCGGCGGCTCGGTGGACGCGGCGTCGAAATAGCCGCCCGGAGTGCTCGGTCGTGCCACGTGAGAACACTAACCGGGCACCCGATCGGGGGTTCGCGCGACCCTCGCGCTAGGGTGTCCACCACACGTGTAAACACCGATCTCTCCGCCCGGCCGACCGGGCTTTCATCCGTGGGGAAGGCATTCCGTGAGTCCGACCCGCTCTAGGGAGCGGCGTACGCCTGTGCGCAGTCGCCGCGCATTGAAAAGCGCCGGCGCGCTAGGACTGCTGGCGCTGTCCGCCACCGCGTGCAGCGGTAGCCGCTTGGGCCTGCCCGAGCCGATCAGCGTCCAGGGCGAGCGCATGCTGAAGCTCTGGCAGGGCTCCTGGATCGCGGCGTTCGCGGTCGGGGCCGTGGTCTGGGGCCTGATCATCTGGGCGGTGCTGTTCCACCGCAAGCGCTCCGACGACCTGCCGCCGCAGGTCCGCTACAACATGCCGATCGAGATCCTCTACACGGCGGTCCCGTTCGTCATCATCGCGGTCCTGTTCTACTTCACCGCGAGGGACGAGAACTTCGTCGAGAAGACCACCAAGAATCCTCAGGTGGTCGTCGACGTGACCGGGTTCCAGTGGAGCTGGCAGTTCGACTACAAGGAGAAGGACGCCGCGGGCAAGGAGAAGACGGTCGCCTCCGTCGTCGGCCAGCCCGTCGCCCCGAACGGGCCCGCCGCCGCCAAGCCGGTGATGACGATCCCCTCGGGCCAGACGGTGCGGGTGCGGCTGCACGCCAACGACGTCATCCACTCGTTCTGGGTGCCGGCACTGATCTACAAGAAGGACGTCATGCCGGGCTACACCAACGAGTTCGAGTTCACGGCGAACAAGCTCGGCACCTATGAGGGCCGCTGCGCCGAGCTCTGCGGCGTCGACCACAGCCGGATGCTGTTCCAGCTGCGGGTCGTGACGCCGGAGCAGTACCAGAAGTTCATCGCCGATTCGAAGCAAGCACTGGCCGCGGGAGGTGCCAAGTGACCACGACGAGTCACGCACCGAGCGCGCCGATCGCCGCGCCGCGGACGAGCAAGGGGCGCATCATCGCCTCCTGGCTGTCGTCCACCGACCACAAGGTGATCGGCTACCTCTACCTGATCACCTCGTTCTTCATGTTCCTGTTCGGCGGTGTGCTCGCGCTCATCATCCGCACGGAGCTGTTCAAGCCGGGGCTGCAGGTCGTCAGCAACGAGCAGTTCAACCAGCTGTTCACCATGCACGGCACGATCATGCTGCTGATGTTCGCGACGCCGCTGTTCGCGGGCTTCACCAACGTCATCATGCCGCTGCAGATCGGCGCGCCCGACGTGGCGTTCCCCCGGCTGAACATGCTGGCGTACTGGCTGTTCCTGTTCGGCAGCCTGATCGTCATCGCGGGCTTCCTGACCCCGGGCGGCGCGGCCAGCTTCGGCTGGTTCGCCTACGCCCCGCTGTCGGACGCGGTCCGCTCGCCGGGCGTCGGCGGCGACATGTGGGTGATGGGCCTCGCGATGTCGGGCTTCGGCACCATCATGGGCGCGGTCAACTTCATCACCACGATCCTGTGCATGCGGGCGCCGGGGATGACGATGTTCCGGCTGCCGATCTTCACGTGGAACGTCCTGCTGACCTCGATCCTGGTCCTGATCGCCTTCCCGCCGCTGGCCGCGGCGCTGCTGGCGCTCGAGGCCGACCGCAAGCTCGGCGCGCACATCTTCGACGCCGCGCACGGGGGCGCGCTGCTCTGGCAGCACCTGTTCTGGTTCTTCGGGCACCCGGAGGTCTACATCATCGCGTTGCCCTTCTTCGGCATCGTGACGGAGATCCTCCCGGTCTTCAGCCGCAAGCCGGTGTTCGGCTACATCGGCCTGGTCTTCGCGACCATCAGCATCGCGGGCCTGTCCATCACCGTGTGGGCGCACCACATGTTCGTCACCGGCCAGGTGCTGCTGCCGTTCTTCTCCTTCATGACGTTCCTCATCGCCGTGCCCACGGGGGTGAAGTTCTTCAACTGGGTCGGGACCATCTGGCGAGGACAACTGACGTTCGAATCGCCGATGCTGTGGTCGCTGGGCTTCCTCGTGACCTTCCTGTTCGGCGGTCTCACCGGCGTCATCCTGGCGTCGCCGCCGATGGACTTCCAGCTGTCGGACTCCTACTTCGTGGTGGCGCACTTCCACTACGTCGTGTTCGGCACCGTGGTGTTCGCGATGTTCGCGGGCTTCTACTTCTGGTGGCCGAAGTTCACCGGCAAGATGCTGAACGACACCCTGGGCAAGATCCACTTCTGGCTGCTGTTCATCGGCTTCCACGGCACCTTCCTCATCCAGCACTGGCTGGGCGCCGCGGGCATGCCGCGCCGGTACGCCGACTACGCGAACGAGTTCCACGGGCTGAACGAGATCTCCAGCATCTTCTCGTTCGTGCTCGGCGCGTCGATGCTGCCGTTCTTCTACAACGTCTACATCACGTGGAAGCGCGGCAAGCGCGTCGACGTCGACGACCCGTGGGGCTACGCCAACTCGCTGGAGTGGGCGACGTCCTGCCCGCCGCCGCGGCACAACTTCAACTCGATTCCGAAGATCCGTTCCGAGCGGCCGGCGTTCGACCTGCACCACCCGCACGTGGGTGCCAAGGGCGAACTGGCCGGGGCGAAGGGGGAGTAGCCGATGCGCGTCCAGGCGTTCATGTTCTACGGTTGCGCGGTCTTCTTCCTCGCCACCGACATCGTGTACTGGCTCTGGTCCAAGGACTGGACGGGCACGACGGCGCTCGCGCTCGCGGTCGGCCTCGCCGGGCTCATCGGGTTCTACGTCCACTTCACGATCCGGCGCCTCGAGCGCGCCAACGCCGGGCCGCTGTACGAGGACGACCCGGAGGGCGAGATCGCGGACGCGGCCGGCGAGCTGGGCTTCTTCAGCCCGCACAGCTGGTGGCCGCTGTTCGTGGGGCTGTCGGCCACGGCCGTGGCGCTCGGCGTCGTGTTCGGCTGGTGGCTGGTCATCCTCGGCGCCGCCGCCGCGGTTCTCACATCGATCGGAATGGTGTTCGAGTACTATCGGGGTCATTTCGCCCACTGATCAGTAAAAGATCCCCATCGGGGGCCGGTGTCCGCTTTGTAGCGGGTACCGGCCCTTTCACACATACTGGGCGCCGCTCCAGCGACCGGGCTGGGCAGCGGACCGATCGCCCAGGTGAACGACCGGGGGGTCCACATGCGGGTGAGTGGCTCGAGACCGGGAGGCCGGGGGCGGTACACCGCCGTGCTCGTCGGCGCGGGCGTGGTGGCGGGTGCCGCGGCGTGTTCGGGAGGCGTCGCACCGGACGGTAGGGACGAGGTGAAGCTCGCGGTGTCCCCGGGCGGGGGCGGCGGCAAGCTCAGGCCGGACAGCCCCATCGCCGTCGAGGCGCGGCACGGCACGATCGAGAACGTGACGGTGGCGACGAAGGACGGCGTGGTCGACGGCGACCTGAGCGCCGACCGGACCCGGTGGCGGTCCCGGTGGACGCTGAAGCCGGGCACGGCCTACACGGTCGACGCCACCGCCCTCGGCAGGGACGGGCGGACGCGTACGGTCCGCAGCGGCTTCACGACGGCCGAGGTGAAGAAGACCAACGACGTCTCGATCGAGGCGCCGTTCAACCGGGAGACCGTCGGCGTCGGCATACCGATCATCGTGCACTTCGCCCGCCCGGTGCAGGACCGGGCGGCCGTGGAGCGGGCCCTGGAGGTCACCGCCGACCGGACCGTCGAGGGCGGCTGGAACTGGTTCGGCGCCCAGGAGGTCGTCTTCCGGACGAAGCAGTACTGGCCCGCCCACACCAAGGTGTCGTTCAAGGCGCACCTGAGCGGCGTTCGCACCGGCCAGGGCGTCTACGGCGGGAAGGACTACGGCGTCGACTTCAAGATCGGCGACTCGCACGTGTCCACGGCCGGCGAGGACAGCCACAAGATGGTCGTGAGGATCAACGGGAAGAAGGCCCGTACGATCCCGACGAGCATGGGGCGCGGCGGGGTCCGCAAGTACACCACGACCAACGGCGTCCACCTCGCGATGGGCAAGGAGGACCCGACCGTCATGACGTCGGAGTGGGACGGCTGCGGTCCCGGCTGCGCCGGGTACTACAGCCTGACCGTCTACAAGTCGGTGCGGATCTCCGACAGCGGCGAGTACGTCCACAGCGCGCCGTGGTCGGTCGGCGCCCAGGGCAGCGAGAACGTCAGCCACGGCTGCATCAACGTCAGCCCGTCCAACGCCAAGTGGTTCTACAACCTCTCCCAGCGGGGCGACCCGATCAGGGTGACCGGGAGCAGCCGGGAGCTGGAGCCGGAGAACGGCTGGGGCTACTGGCAGGTCAAGTGGCAGGACTGGACGAAGGGCAGCGCCCTGAAGCGGTCGGTCACGACGGCCCCGCACGTGGACGCGGCGACCCTGTCGGCGCAGCGGGGGGCCAAGGTCCCCGGCACGCAGCGGGCCGAGGGCAACTGAGCGCCGGCTAGCGCTGCGGCGGCGGGACCCGGACGCGGTGCAGGCGCGCCCAGTCGCGGGCCATGGCGATCCGGTCGGGGCCCGAGGGGTGCGTGAGCCACAGCAGGTACTCCGCCGCGTCGGGGGCCAGGTCCGAGACGTTGCGCACGGACAGCGCGTGCTGCATCGACACGAACGTCGACGGGTCGCGGGTGAGGTCCAGCGCGTGGACGTCGGCGCGGGCCTCGATACGGCGGCTCACGAGGTTCTGGACGGGGGCGGCGAGCGTCGTCCCGGCCGTCACGAGCGCGAGGAGGAGCGCGATGGACCTCGGGTCGGCCGCCCCGCCGCCGCGGCGCGCGTCCGGGCCGGCCCCGCCGGGACCGGCCTCGCCGGGACCTGGCGCGCCGGGGTCGAGCCCGGCGCGCCGCAGGAGGCGCGGGGATGTCATCAGCGGGTACAGCAGGCAGAGTGCCCCGGCCACGCCGAGCGCGCCCACGAGCGTGCCCCACAGCACGTCGTCGCGCTTGGCGTGGCCGAGCTCATGCCCGACGATCGACTCGACCTGGGCGGGGGGCGACTTCAGCAGCGTGTCGTAGAGGACGATGCGGCGCGTGGAGCCGAACCCGGACACGTAGGCGTTGAGCGACGTCGTCCGGCGGGAGGCGTCCGCGACGAGGACGTCGTTGACGGGCACGCCGTCCCGGCGGGCCATCGCCAGCAGGTCGCTGCGCAACCGGCCCGCGGGCAGCGAGTGGAACTTGTTGAACACCGGCTCGACGGCGAGCGGGTAGACGAACGAGACGAAGACGACGAGGACGAACCCGCCCGCGGCGGCGCCCGTCCACCAGTAGCGCGGGAAGCGGCGGGTGAGGGCGTAGAGCAGCAGGAGGGCGATCGTGTAGATGACCCACGTGACGGCGAGGGACTTCACCTGGTCGACGAGCCACGCGGGCCAGCTCTGCGTGGAGAGCCCGTAGCGGCGCAGCACCGACTCGCCCCAGACGTCGAACGGCAGCCCGGCGACGCGCAGCAGCGTGGTCAGGGCGAGCGTCGCGGTGATGATGCGCAGCCACCTGCGGCGTGTCTTGGCGGTGACCCAGCCGATGAACCGTGCGCCCAGCGGGGTGAAGCCCAGCACCAGGACCAGGACGAGGCCGACGGCGAGCCCGGAGTAGGCGGGCGGGTTGACGGCCGAGTCGAACGCCCTGGAGCGGGCGATCTCGGCGGGGGTGAAGTCAAGCGCGGGGTCGGGTCTCACGCGCCCGCCGGGGACGTGCCCGGGCAGCGGGCTCCACGGGGTGGTCAGGGCGAGGACGGCCGCGACCCCGGCGAAGAGGACGGCGGCCGTGACGGCGGCGGCGATCCGGGGCCGCCGTGCCGGGCCGCCGGAGGCGCCGCCCGGCGCCCCGCCGGCGGTGCCCTCGGCGCTGCCCTCGTCCGTCTCCGCCTCGCTCATGCGAGCTCCTCTTTCACGTAGTCGCGCCAAAGTGCGGTGAAGCGCTCCCGCGTGAGGCCCAGCACGTCGCGCAGCGCCGCGGCCTCCGGGGCGCGCCCGGCGGCCCGGTAGAGCCGGACGAGCGCCGCCTCACCGTACCGGTCGGCGACCATCCGGCAGGCGAGCCAGGCCTCCTGGTAGGCCTGGGAGAGGCGGGGGGATCCGCCGGCGAACGCGTCGGCCGCGGGGAGCGCGGACGGCGCCCGCCCGGCGGAGACCTCGCGGCGCAGCTCGCCCGCCGCCGACCGGGTACTGATCTTGACGCGCCGGTAGCCGACGTAGTCCGCGAAGCCCTCGATCAGCCACAGCGGGGTGCGCCGGTCGCGGGCGCCGCCGGTGGCGACGTGGGTCAGCTCGTGCGTGAGGACGACGTTGCGGCCGAGCTCGTTGAGGCGGCCGAAGGTGCCGGGGGAGATGATGACGCGGTCCTCGCCGCGGCCGTCCCCGGGGGCGATGGTGGCGAGCGCGGCGATCTGGCCGAGGCTCTGCCCGGGGCCGGCGAGCGCGGAGGCGAGGGAGGCGTCGGCGGGGACGAGCGCGACGACCCGCTGCGCCCACCCCTTGCCGACCACGGAGGTGACGACCGGGACGGCCGCGTCCAGCCGCGCCGCGATGCGGTCGAGGCCGGTGCCGTCGCCGATGACGAGTCCGGCGCGCCCCCTGACCACCGTCAGGGGGCCGCTGTCCCAGATGTCGACGTCGTCGGTGAGGCCGCGGGACGTCCCGTCCCCGACGACCGTCCACGTCCCGCCGCGCGGGGCCAGCGTGAGGTAGCGGGTGCGGGCCACGTCGCTCCTGTCGAAGCCGCGCAGCCTGTAGCGCACCTCGATCCGGACGACGGCGTTGCCGCCGTCCATGGCCTCGGTGTTGACGATGCGCTCCCGCCAGCCCTCCAGGGGGAGTTTCCGGAGGTTGCCGTACATGAGGGCCTGGGCGTCCCGGAAGGCGGCGGGGGCGTCGCCCACGCTGGCGAGGAACGCCATGCGGTCGCCGTCGCGGACGGCGCGCGCGCGGTTGGCGAGGACCGCGGCGGCCGTCTCCGGGCTGAACGTCTCGGCGACCCGCGAGGTGGCGGCGCCGGCCCCGCCGGCGCCGGGCGCCCCGCCGCCGGAGCGCGAGCCGACCAGGCCGGCGCCTCCGGCGAGCAGGGCGGCGGCCCCGCCCGCGCCCAGGGCGAGGACCCTGCGCCGCGTGACGGTGGCGTCCTGCCCGGGGCCTTCCTCCATGGGCGCGATCCTATGCAGGACGCGGGGCCAGGGGCGGCATCACGACCGGTAGTCCGGGTAGCCGTAGCCGACGACGTCGTCTGTGGAACGTTCCTTTACGCGGACGGCGTTGTCGGTGTTGCCCTCGACGGCCTCGATCGTGCCGTCGTCGATCTCCTTGACGACCAGGCCGACGTGCCGGATGTCGTCGAAGGACTTGCCGCCGTCCCACGCGTAGAAGACGATCGCGCCGGGCCTCGGCTCGGTGCCCCAGCGCCCGTGCTCCTGGAACCAGCGGGCGTGCGCGACCGTCCAGGCGTCGCTGCCGACCTGGTCGCCGAAGCCGATCTGCTCGCCGACCCAGGAGACGAACATGTCGCACCAGTTCGCGTCGCTGTAGCCGTCGAGGGAGCCGCCGTCGCGCGCGAGCGTCTCGCGCGCGCGGGACGTGGACATGTACCACTCCTGGAACTTGGTCTCGCCGCCGCCGTCCTCCTCGACGCCCACCTGCGAGCGGGCGAGCCTGATGGCCTGCGCGGCGGTGGGCCGCGACTTGCCGGCCGCCCTGGCGGAGGGCCTGCCGGACGACTCGGCCGACGGCCGCTCGGGCCGGGTCTTCTTCGGGGTCTTCGAGGCGCGGGTCCTGGGCTCGCCCTCGGACTTGCGCCTGGACGGGTCGCCGTGCGCCGCCAGGCCGGGGGCCAGGTCGGCCGCGGCGGCGGACCTCACCGGGGCGGAGCCGAACGGCAGGACCGACGCCTGCGCCGTGGCGGCGGCGGTGCCGAGCACGGCGGCGCCGACGACGACGCCGCCGGTCGTCCGCCACGTGATGGAAAGGGGGTGCGGCTTCCGGTGCTTGCCCGGGGCCTTCTTGCGGTGCGCGCGTGGCACGGGGGGTCTCCTCGGCTTCCATGGCGCCTACCGGGTTAGCTGACGGGTTCGGGCGTGGAAGCCGCCCTACGGCCGCGAAGGCAGGCCGATTCACCCCGAAAAGGACACAGTGGGTCCCCGGTTCCGCGTCGGACGCGCGTGCGGGGCACGGCGGTCCGCGGATTCGGCGGTGGCGTGCCCGGGGGCGGGCACACCGGTTCGGATTGGGGGGAGCTCCGGCGGCGGGGGGCGCCTGCGGAGCGAAAGGGGGGTCCGGGGCGTGGTCGCGTGGCGGCCACGCCCCAGGTACCGCTGCGGGATTCTCTCCTTCTCTTCCAGACGCCTACCGGGTTAGCTGACGGGTTCGGGCGTGGAAGTGGCCCTACGGCGGCTCTCGCCGGTGCCCCGGGAGAGACGCGCCGATTCACCCCGGGTGCCGGAATGCCCGTCCGGAAAGACTCTCCGGACTCCGGCGGATATGGGTCCCCGGTTCCGCTCTTCGGCGGATTCGGCGCTGCCGCTGCGATCCTGGGGGCGATATGGGGCCCTGCGCGGAACCTGTCTCCCGCGTGCGAAAGAGCGGCGCCTGATGTTGTGTGCGGACGGCGCCCCGTCTCCGGGGCCGTCCGGGGCCCGCCCCGTGTAGGCCACTGCGGCAGCACGCTCGGCGCCATGCACGCGGCAAGCGTGCGCACGGTGGGGCGGGGGTAGGCCTGGTCTGCGTCGAGACCGTGCGGCGCCTACGGGCGCCGCGGGACGGCACGTGGGGCGTGCCGCCCGGGAGGTGCGGCGCGTGGCTCGCGCCGCCGTCACGCGGGTGCTGGATGCTCCGCGTGGGACCGGGGCGCCTGGGGGGCGCCGCGGGTCCACGGCGTCTGGAGGGCGCCGTGAGTGGTGACAAGGTACCAAAGCCCCAAGAGAAGGCAAACCCCCCCAAAATCAACAACGGACCAGGTCAAGCCCGGTCCGTTGTCGATGAGGGCCCCGTCACACCCGCGCCGCGGGGGTGTCAGGGCGGTGCGTCAGGGGCGCCCGGCGCCGTAGTAGTTGTTCAGGTAGTAGCCGGAGCTGATGTCGCTGATCTTGACGACGTCTCCGGTGTGCGGGGCGTGGATCATCTTGCCGCCGCCCACGTACATGCCCATGTGGCCGAGGTTGCTGAAGAAGACCAGGTCGCCCGGCTGCAGGTCGCTCCTGGCCACCCGCTTCGTCGCGGCGTACTGGGTGTTGGTGGTGCGGGTGACGTTGACCCCCGCGGCGCCCCAGGCCCTCATGGTCAGGCCGGAGCAGTCGTAGGAGTTCGGGCCTGTGGCGCCATAGGAGTAGGGCTTGCCGAGCTGGGCGTAGGCGAAGTCGAGCGCCTTGCGGGCCGAGCCGCTGGCCGGGCCGTTGTAGGTGCCGCCGGTGCCGCCGCCCGGGCGCGACGACGTGCCGCCGCCGAGCCGGCGCAAGAGCGCCTTCTGCTTCTCGACCTGCTTGTCGAGCTCCTGCTTCTGCTTCTTCAGCTCGTCCTGCTTGGACTTCACCTCGTCGTAGGCGGACTTCGCCTGGGCCTGCTCGCGGCGGAGCCGCTGGGCCGTCGCGAGGAACTGGGTGAGCTGGGAGCTGCGCTCGTGCGACAGGTGCGAGAAGACGGCCGCCTGGTCGAGGATCGACTGCGGGTCCTTGCTGCCGACGAAGCCGGTGACGTCGGCCGAGTCACCGTTCTTGTAGGCGGTGGCCGCCATCTGAGCGATCTTGGACCGCTGCTCCTCGAAGCTGGCCTGCTCCTGCTTGCTCGCCTTGGTCGCGGAGTCGAACTTCTTCTTGGCGACCTTGAGCTTCTCGCGGTTCTGGTTGAACTGCTCGACCTTCTGGTCCATCTGCTCGTTGAGCTTGTCGAGCTTCTTCTGGGCCTGCGCCCGGGTCGGCTTGGGCTCGGCGTGCGCCACCACCGGGGAGCAGGTCAGGGAGACCGCCACGGTCAGGCCGGCGACGGCCGCCAGGCGACGGGAGACGCCTCTGCCCGCGGAACCCGCCCTGCGGGCAGGCCGCTGCGCCGGTGCCCCGATGTGATCATTGGCCACGGTCGGTTTCGCCCCTCTCGTCCAACGACGTCAGCGGACGACATTAGCGAGGGGCAACAGCCGTCACAACCGATTCATCACTCTTTGATTGACATCTGCGGACATCATCCACTTTTCGTGACGTGATGATCACGCACCGCGAGGCTTGCCTTATGAGAGCCTTATGACCGCCTTATGGGCGGGCCCGCCTTACGAGCGGCCCAGCCTGCGCAGCAGCAGGGAGGAGGGGCAGGGGCGCGCGCTGGCGCGCCGCGCGGCGTCGGCGACCTCCCGGTCGGACGACACCACGACCACCGACCGGCCCGGCGGCTCCGCCCGCACGAGCTCGCCGATCAGCTCGTCCGCCGTCTGCCCCGGGCGGCTGAACAGCACCCGCACCCCGCGCCGCGCCGCGATGGCGACCGGCGCCTCCAGCTCCGCGCCGTCGAACACGCACGTCACCTCGGCGCGCGTCTGCGCGGCCAGCCCGCCGAGCCCCGACAGCAGCCGGCTGCGCTGGTCGGCCAGCGGCAGCTCCCCGTACCCGGTCTTGGTGACGTTGTAGCCGTCCACCACCAGGTGCACCTGCGGGAGCGTGAGCAGCCGGTCCAGCAGCTGCGGGTCGCTGTCGGACAGGGCCCGGCCGGGCAGCGCGCGGTGCGCCAGCCGGTCCGGCTCCAGCCCGCCGACCGCGTCGGCGGGACGGCCGATGGTGGAGGGCAGGGCCAGCTCCCGGCGGACGCCCTGCGCGGCGTCCACGAGCGCGTCGAGCAGCATCCGCAGCCGGACGTCGTCGACGTTGCGCCCCTCCCGCGCGGCCCGCTTGGCGGCCTCCGCCGCCTCCTCCGCCCGCGCGGCGCGGGCGCGCAGCCTGCGCAGCTCCTTGTCCGCGGCGGCGGTGGACTCGCGCGCGGCGGCGAGCTCGCGGTCGGCGTCGGCGGCGACCGCGAGGGCGCGCTCCTCCGCCGCCCGGTACCGGGTGCGCGCGTCGTGCAGCTTGCGGCGCAGCTCCGCGACCTCGGCCTTGGTCTCGCGCAGCTCGGCGCGCAGCTTGGCCAGCTCGGCGCCGCGGGCGTCGCGGGTCGCGGCCAGCTCGGCCTTCAGCGCGGCGATGCGGCGCTCGGCCTCCTCCTCCTCGGACGCGGTCGCCGAGCGCGCCAGCTCCTCGCGCGCCGATTCGACGAGCGCGGTCCAGCCCGCCGGGCGCAGCAGGTAGGCCAGCACCGCGACGCGCACCGGATCGGCCGCGGGCGGCACGTCTCCGCCCTCGACCACCTCCGCCAGGTCGGCCTGCGCCTCCCGGAGCGGCACGGCGACCCGCCGCCGGAACTCCTCGTCCTTCTCCAGCGCCGCCGCGATGTGCTGGCCCGCGAGCTTGGCGCGCTTGCGGCGCTCGAACCGCGCGAACCGGCGCAGCGGCGGCGGGACCTCGTCGGCGGGCAGCGTCCCGATCAGGTCGGCGGCGACCTCCACCACGCCCTGCCGCACCGCCTCGGGCAGCGGGCGGGCCAGCTTCTCCGCGGGATCCCCGCGGCCGGGGGTCGCTTCGGGGCCGCTGTCGATGATCCCGCTCCTTCCGGGCTGCGCCGCCGGTGGGCTGTGTGTTCCCGAGCGCACCCGCCCTAACCAGGGCGAACGCGTGATCGGACGGATCGCGCCGAACCCTCGGCGGGATGCCTCCCGCCCGTCCCCGCGGCCCCCGACCGGCGGGACGTCCCGGCACCCCCCAACCCTAGCGGCACGAAGTTCTGTCGGTGGGGTCCTCTACGGTCGCGCACATGACGGCTGCGCACGGTGTCCAGGGCCGCGGGGCCCAGGCGCACGGCGTCCAGGGCACCCTGGACGACCTCGGCACCCCGCTCCGCGACGTCACCTTCGTGGTGGTCGACCTCGAGACCACCGGCGGCTCGGCGGCCGACTCGGCCATCACCGAGATCGGCGCGGTGAAGGTGCGCGGGGGAGAGGAGCTCGGCGAGCTCGGCACGCTGGTCGACCCGGGCGGGCCCGTCCCGCCGTTCATCACCGCGCTGACCGGCATCACCACGGCGATGGTGACGGCCGCGCCGCGCATCGAGTCGGTGCTGCCGGCGTTCCTGGAGTTCGCGCGGGGCTGCGTCCTCGTCGCGCACAACGCCTCGTTCGACATCGGGTTCCTCAAGGCCGCGTGCGCCGCGAGCGGCTACGCGTGGCCCGCCTTCCCGGTCGTCGACACCGTCGACCTCGCGCGGCGCGTCCTGTCCCGCGACGAGGTGCCCAACTGCAAGCTCGGCACGCTGGCCCGCTACTTCCGGACGTCCAACGAGCCGACGCACCGGGCCCTCGCCGACGCCCGCGCCACCGTCGAGGTCCTGCACGGCCTGATCGAGCGGCTCGGCTCGTTCGGCGTCACCTCGCTGGAGGAGATGCGCGGCTTCGCCAAGGCGCCCACCCCCGAGCAGCGCCGCAAGCGCCACCTCGCCGACGACGTCCCGTCCACCCCGGGCGTCTACCTGTTCGAGGACCACGCCGGCGAGGTGCTCTACGTGGGCAAGAGCGGCGACCTGCGCTCGCGCGTGCGCAGCTACTTCACCGGCTCGGAGACGCGGTGGCGCGTCCGCGAGATGGTCGGCCTCGCCGAGAACGTCCGCACGATCGTGTGCGCCACCGGGCTGGAGGCCGAGGTCCGCGAGCTGCGGCTGATCGCCGAGCACAAGCCGCGCTACAACCGCCGGTCCAAGTTCCCCGAGCGGGCGATCTGGCTGAAGCTGACCGTGGAGCCGTTCCCGCGGCTGTCCATCGTGCGGGAGTGCCGCGCCGACGGCGCCCGCTACCTCGGGCCGATCTCGTCGCGGCGGCAGGCGGAGGAGGCGCGCGCCGCGCTGCACGAGGCCGTGCCGCTGCGCCAGTGCACCCAGCGGCTGACGCTCCGGCTCATCGAGCGCGGCAAGGCGCGCTCGTGCGCGCTCGCCGAGCTCGGCCGCTGCGGCGCCCCCTGCGACGGCCGCGAGTCCGCCGACGCCTACGCCGTGCACACCGGGACGGCCCGCGCCGTCATGGAGGGCGACGTGCGGCCCGTCGTGGCCGCCGCCCAGGTGCGCATCGACCGGCTCGCCGCCGAGCTGCGCTACGAGGAGGCCGCCGCCCAGCGCGACCGGCTCGCCGCGTTCGTGCGGGCCGCCGCGCGCGGGCAGCGGCTCGCCGCGCTGGCCCGGCTGCCCCAGCTCGTGGCGGCGCGCCCCGCCTTCGACGGCGGCTGGGAGCTGTCGGTCGTGCGGTACGGCCGGCTCGCCGCGGCCGGCACCGTCCCGCCGAACGCCCGGCCCCGCCCCTACGTCGACGCGCTCATCGCGACGGCCGAGACGGTGTTCCCGCCCTCCGGTGAGGCGCCCGGCGGCGTCGCCCTCGGCGCGCCCCCCTCGCAGGGCGCGACCGCCGAGGAGATGGAGTGCGTCCTGCGCTGGCTCGACCTGCCCGGCGTCCGCCTGGTCGAGGTCGACGGCCCGTGGACGTGTCCGGTGCACGGCGCCGAGGGGCTGCGCGAGTGGATCGACAAGGCCTACGACCGGTCGTACGCCCGGCCTGAGGCGGCCCCTCGCGGGCCGCGCCGCCACTAAGGTGACGATGTACACCCGGCAACCGGAGGACGACCCCGCATGGCACTGCCTCTCTACGACAGTCAGCCTGCGCGGCGCATCCCCTGGGTGACGTACCTGCTGATCGCGGTCAACGTGGTCGTCTTCCTGCTCACCCCGATGTCGAACTTCGCCGCCTGGTACGGCAAGGGCGCGGTCCGCGAGTGCAAGGCGACGCACTTCACGTTCGAGTACGGCGCCGTGCCCAAGGAGCTGACCACCGGAGACCAGCAGCCGCTCCCGTCGCAGGTCGTGCACGACTGCGGTCCCTCGAACTTCCGCAAGGCGCCCTGGACGACGGCGTTCACCTCGATGTTCCTGCACTCCAGCGCCCTGCACCTGCTGGGCAACCTGGTCTTCCTGTTCGTCGTCGGCATGGGCGTGGAGGACCGGCTCGGCCGGTGGCGCTACCTGCTCGCCTACCTGGCGTTCGGGCTCGTCGCCGTCTACGGGTTCGCCTGGACGTCGCCCGACGCCACCGTCCCGCTCATCGGCGCGTCCGGCGCGATCGCCGGGGTGATGGGCGCCTACGTGATCCTCAACCCCCGGGGCCGCGTCGTCAGCTGGGTGCCGCCGGTCATCGTGATCCGGCTGCCGGTGTGGGTGGTCCTCGGCTACTGGTTCGTCCTGCAATGGCTGTCCCTCGGGGACGCCAAGAGCAACGTTGCCTACACCGCGCACATCTACGGCTTCGTGGCGGGCGTGGTGTTCGCGCTGCTGGCCCGCCGCGCCGGTCCGGCCCGCCGCCTGGCCGCGCTCAGCCGCGGCTGACCACGGACCCGTCCCGTACGCGCCGGCCCGGCGCGGGCGTCCCCTCGCGGTCGCGCGCCCGGCTTCCCCGGTAGGGTCGGAGCGTCCGATTCTGCGGGGAGGGTGCAGTGGTCACTGCGATCGTGTTCGTCAAGGCCGACGTCGCGCGCATCCACGAGGTGGCCGAGACGATCGCCGCGCTGGACGGCGTCAGCGAGGTGTACTCCATCACCGGCGACCACGACCTCATGGTGATGGTCCGGGTCCGCCGCCACGAGGAGCTCAACGACGTGATCCCGGGCCGCCTCAACAAGGTCCCCGGCATAGTCGGCACCGAGACCCACATCGCGTTCCGCACCTACTCCCAGCACGACCTGGAGCAGGCCTTCGCCCTCGGCCTCCCCGACGCCGACTGACACCGACTGACGGGGCCGGGCGCGGCTAGGGGCCGACCACGAGGGCGATGCGGTCGACGCCGGTTCCGCAGCGGCGGGCGGCGTGGCCGGGCTCCTCGCGGTAGACGGCGCCCGGGGGCCAGCTCGCGGTGTTGGACGCCATGACGCGGCCGGGGGCGTTGACGACGAACGCGGGCGCGGGGATCTCCCGCAGCGCCGGGACGACCTCGTTCTCGAACGTCCGGGCGAACACGTCGGCGGCCGCGACGCCGGCGAACTCCCCGGCGACGCGCACCGGCGCCGACAGGGTGAGGACGTACTCGTCGCTGCACAGGTAGTCGACGTAGGGGCCGCAGACGGTCCTCTCGGCGCCGCCCTCGGGCCCCGTGAACCACTCCCAGGCGGTGTAGTCGTACAGGGCGCTGCTCTCGGGGTTCAGGTCGCGCAGCAGCTGGGACGGCCGCCCGGCCGGGCCGGTCTGCCACCACTCCATGTACCAGGCGGCGTCGGCGAGCAGGCGGGGCGCGGCGATGAAGCCGAGGCCGCAGACCAGCGGGCCGAGCCGCGCGAGCAGCAGCGGGCGCAGCCCGGCGAGGTCGGCGCGGGCGGGGGTGCGGCCGGCGCGGTGGACGTCCTCCAGGCACCGCTCCGTCGCGTCGCGCACCTGCGCCACGGTCGTGAAGACGCCGTCCAGGGTCGCGCGGACGTGTGCCGCCGCCGCGCCGACGGCCGGTGGCTCGGCGGGCATGGGTCCCCCTCGGGGTCTCAGAGTGCGAGCCGTCGTTCAATCAGACGTTCTACCGCATTCGAGACGTGACTTTCAGCGACATCGCGGGCCCGGGCGCCGTCGGCGGCCTCGATCGCGCCGACGAGCGCGGCGTGCTCGGCGCCGACGCCCTCGCGCCGGTCGGGCAGGTCGTGGACGGCCCAGACGAGCGGTCCGATCTCGGCCTGGAGCCGGATCTCCTCCCGGGTGAGCCGGCCGGACTGGGACGCGGCGGCGATCTCCAGGTGGAGCCGGCCGTCCAGCCGGCACATCCCGGCGCCGGAGCCCGCCTCGCCCATCTCCTCCAGCGTCCGGCGCAGCCGCCGGACGTCGCCGGGCAGCGACCGCGCGGCGGCGAGGCGGGCGGCGGCCCCGGCGATGGCGGCGTAGTGGTCGCCGAGATCGCGGAGCTCTTCCGCGCTGAGCGAACGCAGCCGCTCGTCGAGATCGAACGCCCTGGCAGGCGCCCGGACGAAGCTGCCGCCGCCGCGCCCCCGGCGGGTGTCGATGAGCCCCTGCTGACGCAAGGCCATCAGAGCTTCGCGTAGTGTGACCGTTGAAACACCGAGATATGCCGACAGATCGGTCTCACTGGGCAGCTGCTCGCCGTCGCCGAGGAGGCCGAGCGCGATCGCGTCGCTGAGGCGCCGTACCACCGCGTGCACCCGCGCGGTGTTGTCGACGGGAGCGAACACGACGAGGTGCGCGCTGTCCAATGGGCCCCCTCCCGGTGTTGACACAGTGATACCGGAACATCACTTGAACTTAAACCTATGAATCCATATGTTTTCGGTCATGCCGGCTTCAGCGGTGAGGATCCGCGATCTGCGCAAGACCTTCGGCCCCGTCGAGGCGGTGGCGGGAGTCGACCTCGACATCGGGGACGGCGAGTTCTTCTCGATGCTCGGCCCGTCCGGGTCGGGCAAGACGACCGTGCTGCGGCTCATCGCGGGCTTCGAGCGGCCGACGGCCGGCACGATCGAACTCGGCGGCAGGGACGTGACGTCGCTCGCCCCGTTCGACCGTGACGTGAACACCGTCTTCCAGGACTACGCGCTCTTCCCGCACCTGGACGTGCTCCGCAACGTCGAGTACGGCCTCAAGGTGCGGCGGGTGCCGAAGGCGAAGCGCCGCGAGCGGGCGCTGGAGGCGCTGCGCAGCGTCCGGCTCGACGGGATGGAGGCGCGCCGCCCCGCCGAGCTGTCGGGCGGCCAGCGCCAGCGGGTCGCGCTCGCCCGCGCGCTGGTGAACGAGCCGAAGGTGCTGCTGCTCGACGAGCCGCTCGGCGCGCTCGACCTGAAGCTGCGCGAGGAGATGCAGGTCGAGCTGAAGAGCATCCAGCGCAGGGCCGGCATCACCTTCGTCTTCGTCACCCACGACCAGGAGGAGGCGCTGACCCTCAGCGACCGGATCGCGGTGCTCGACCGCGGCCGCGTCCAGCAGGTCGGCACGCCCGCCGAGGTGTACGAGCGTCCCGCCACCGAGTTCGTCGCGGGCTTCGTCGGCACGACCAACCGCATCGGCGAGGTCTGCGTGCGGCCGGAGAAGCTCCACGTCCACGACGGCGGCGCGGACGGCGCGGGCGGGCCGGACGCGGGGGACCGGCAGGCGCTCGGCACGGTCGCCGAGGTCGTCTACGCGGGCGCGGTCACCCGGTTCGTCATCGACCTGGAGTCGGGGGAGCGGGTCGTCGCGCTGGAGCAGAACCTGCGGACCTCCTCCATGGACGTGCTGGGCCGGCGCGGCGCGCGCGTGCGGATCAGCTGGCACGAGGCGCACGAGTTCCGCGTGTCGGGTGCCGGCGCCGCGCCGGCGCGCACCCCTTGAACCACCCCGAAAACCCCCGAAAAAACCCCCACCATAAGGAGTTCCCCATGTGGTCCACGCGCATGGCGCTCGCCACCGCGGCGACGCTGGCGATCGGACTGGCGGCCGCCGCCTGCGGCGGCGACTCGGGCGACAAGGCGACCGGAGCCGGGCAGGGCGGCTTCTCGGTCCCCAAGGTGCCGATGCAGCAGTCGCTCGGCAAGAGCGAGGGCCAGGTCAACCTGGTCGCCTGGGCCGGGTACGCCGAGGACGGCTCCAACGACCCCAAGGTCGACTGGGTCACCCCGTTCGAGAAGCAGACCGGATGCAAGGTCAACACCAAGGTCGCCGGCACGTCCGACGAGATGGTGACCCTCATGAAGACCGGCGAGTACGACGCGGTCTCCGCCTCCGGCGACGCCTCGCTCCGGCTGATCGCCTCCGGGACGGTCGCGCCGGTCAACACCAAGCTCGTGCCCAACTACGCCGACGTGTTCGCCGGGCTGAAGAACAAGCCCTGGAACTCGGTGAACGGCACCTCCTACGGCATCCCGCACGGGCGCGGCGCCAACCTGCTCATGTGGCGCACCGACAAGGTCAAGACCGCCCCCGACTCGTGGGGCGCGGTGTTCGACGCGAACTCCCCGTACAAGGGGAAGATCACCGCCTACGACTCGCCGATCTACATCGCCGACGCCGCGCTCTACCTGATGTCGACCAAGCCCGAGCTCGGCATCAAGAACCCGTACGCGCTCGACCAGAAGCAGTTCGACGCGGCCGTGGAGCTGCTGAAGACCCAGCGCGGGCTCATCGGCGAGTACTGGTCCGACTACACCAAGGAGGTCCAGGCGTTCAAGAGCGGCGACTCGGTCCTCGGCACGACGTGGCAGGTCATCGCGAACCTCGCGCAGGGCGAGAAGGCGCCGGTGAAGGTCACCCTGCCCAAGGAGGGCTCCACCGGCTGGTCGGACACCTGGATGGTCGGCGCGAAGTCCAAGAACCCGAACTGCGCCTACAAGTGGCTGGACTGGATCGTCTCGCCCAAGACGAACGCGCAGGTCGCCGAGTGGTTCGGTGAGGCCCCGGCCAACGCCAAGGCATGCGCGGAGACCGCGGACAAGACGTTCTGCGACACCTTCCACGCCACCGACGAGAGCTACTTCTCCAAGGTGCACTTCTGGACGACGCCGATCGCCCAGTGCCTCGACGGGCGCAAGGACGTCAAGTGCGTCGACTACTCCAAGTGGACCCAGGCGTGGACCACGATCAAGGGATGACCGCTCCCGCCACCGCCGGCGGGAAGGACGGCCGCCCGGCGCCGGGGACCCGGCGCCGGGCGGCGGCCCTGCTGTACCGCCGCCCCCGGCTGCGCCTGTCGCTGCTGCTGTCGGCGCCGCTCGCCTGGCTGGTCGTCGTCTACCTCGGCGCGCTCGCCGCGATCTTCCTGACCGCGTTCTGGACGACCGACGTCTTCACCGGCGAGGTCGTCCGGCAGTTCACGCTCTCCAACTTCCAGACCCTGGTCGACGAGCCGGTGTACCGGACGGTCGCGCTGCGCAGCGTCGCCGTCGCCGTCGCCGTCACCCTCATCGACACCGCCATCGGCTTCCCGATGGCGCTGTACATGGCCAAGGTCGCCAGGCCGCGGTACCGGCCGTACCTGGTGATCGCGATCCTGGCGCCGCTGTGGGCCGCCTACCTCGTCAAGGCGTACGCGTGGCGGGTGATGCTGGCGCAGGGCGGCCTGGTCGACCAGGCGCTCGGGCCGTTCGGGCTGTCCAGCCCCGGCTACGGCCTCACGGCGACCGTGCTGGTGCTGGCCTACCTGTGGCTGCCGTACATGATCCTGCCGGTCTACGCGGGCCTGGAGCGGCTCCCGGACTCGCTGCTGGACGCCTCCGGCGACCTCGGCGCCCGCCCGCTGCGCACGTTCCGCTCCGTCGTGCTGCCGCTGGTGTTCCCCTCGCTGGTGGCCGGGTCGATCTTCACGTTCTCGCTGTCGCTCGGCGACTACATCACCGTGAAGATCGTCGGCGGCCGGAGCCAGCTGCTCGGCAACGTCGTCTACGACAACATCGGCGCCGCCAACAACCTGCCGTTCGCGGCGGCGGTCGCCACGATCCCGGTGGTGGTGATGCTCGGCTACCTCGCCGCGGCCCGCCGCACCGGCGCGCTCAGGGAGCTGTGATGACCCTCTCGCCGGCCGCGCGGATCGCGCTGCGCGTCCTGATGTTCCTCGGCCTCGCCGTCATCTACGTGCCGCTGCTGGTCGTGCTGGTCAACTCCGTCAACGCCGACACCACGTTCGGCTGGCCGCCGTCCGGGTTCACCGGGCGCTGGTGGTCGCAGGCGCTGGACAACGAGGGCGCCCGGCAGGCCGTCCTCACCAGCCTCAAGGCGGGCCTCGGCGCGACGGCCGCCGCGCTCGTGCTCGGCACCATGGCGGCCTTCGCGGTGGCGCGCCACCGGTTCTTCGGGCGCGAGACGGTGTCGCTGGTCGTCGTGCTGCCGATCGCGCTGCCCGGCATCGTCACCGGCATCGCGCTCAGCAACGCCTTCCAGGTCGTGCTGAAGCCGCTCGGGATCGGGCTCGGCCTGTTCACCGTGATCGTCGGGCACGCCACGTTCTGCGTCGTCACGATCTTCAACAACGTGCTCGCCCGGCTGCGGCGCACCGGCACCAGCCTGGAGGAGGCGTCCGCGGACCTCGGCGCCGACACGTTCCAGACGTTCTGGCACGTCACGTTCCCGGCGCTGCGCTCCGCACTGCTCGCCGGGGGCCTGCTGTCGTTCGCGCTGTCCTTCGACGAGATCATCGTGACCACGTTCACCGCGGGGCCGGGCGCCCAGACCCTGCCGATCTGGATCTTCAACAACCTGTTCCGCCCCAACCAGGCCCCGGTCGTCAACGTGCTCGCCGCGGCCCTGATCGTGCTGTCGGTGATCCCGATCTACATCGCGCAGCGGCTGTCGAGCGGCGCGCGCGGCGTCGCGTGAGCGCGGTGCCGCCCGCGTGAGCGCCGTGGGGACGGGGCGAACGCCCGGGTGAAGGCCTGCGCGGGCGTCAGCCGCGCAGGCTCCGGGAGGCGTCGACCCAGCGGTCGAGGAGGGTGGTCGCGGCCCCCGAGTCGACCGCGGCGGCGGCGCGCCCGTAGGCCTCCCGCAGCGTCGCGGTGAGGTCCGCGGCGGGCGGCGCCCCCTCGTAGGCGGTGATGAGCGCGGCGGCGTTCAGCAGCACCATGTCGCGGACGGGCCCCGGCCGCCCCGCGAACGTCTCGCGCGCCACCCGCCCGTTGAAGGCCGCGTCGGCGCCGCGCAGGTCCTCCGGCTTCGCCGGCGGGATCCCGAGGTCGGCCGGGTCGAAGGTCGTCTCCGTCGCCGTCCCGTCGCGGACGACCCACACCGTGGAGGTGCCCGTGGTGGTCAGCTCGTCGAGGCCGTCGTCGCCCCGGAACACCAGCGAGGAGCAGCCGCGCGCGGCGAACACGCCCGCCATCACGCCCGCCATCCGCGGGTGGAACACCCCGACCGCCTGGGCCCGGGGGCGCGCCGGGTTCGTCAGCGGGCCGAGGAAGTTGAAGACCGTGGGCGTGCCCAGCTCGCTGCGGGTGCGCGAGGCGTACTTCAGCGCCGGGTGGTAGAGCGGCGCGAAGCAGAAGGTGATGCCGACCTCGTCGGCGAGCCGCGCGGTGGCCTCGGGGGGCAGGTCGATCGCGACCCCGAGGTGCTCCAGCAGGTCGGCCGCGCCGCAGGACGACGACGCGGCGCGGTTGCCGTGCTTGACGACCCGCACGCCCGACGCGGCCGCGACCACGGCGGCCATCGTGGAGACGTTGACGGTGTGGGCGCGGTCGCCGCCCGTCCCGACGAGGTCGGCGATGTCGCCGGGCACGTCGATGGGGGTGGCGTTGTCCATCATGCCCTCGGCGAGGCCGGTGACCTCCTCGACCGTCTCGCCCTTGGCGCGCAGCGCCACGGCGAACCCCGCGATCTGCACGTCGGTGGCCTCGCCGGACATGATGCTGTTCATGGCCCACGACGTCTCCTCGCTGGACAGCGAGGAGCCCGACACGAGGGCGTTGAGCAGTGCGGGCCAGGTGGTGCGCGCGTCCATGTCGCCTACAGGGTCGTGGTGGCCGGCGTCGTCAGAGGCGATGCCGGAGAAGGGCGGTCGTGGAGGGGCTACGGCGTAGCGGAAGGGCTGCGGCGCAGGGTCACAGGGCCGGGAGGCGGCTCTGGAGCCGCTGCCGCATCAGCCCGGCGAGCGCGTTCGCGAGGGCCATCGGGTCGATCGGCAGCCCCACCACGGCGTCGGCGCGCGACCAGGTGGCGAGCCAGCCGTCGTCGCGGCGGCCGATGATCGCGAGGACGGGCGGGCAGTCGTACACCTCGTCCTTGGCCTGCCGGCACACGCCGAGGCCGCCCGCGGGCTGCGCCTCGCCGTCGACGATCAGGACGTCGACGCCGCCCCGGTCGAGCCGGGCCACGACGGCCGGCTGGGTGGCGCACTCCTCGAACTCGACCTTCGGGAGGTCGGCGGCCGGACGGCGCCCGATCGCCATCCGGATCTCGGCGCGGGTGTTCGCGTCGTCGCTGTAGACGAGGACCTTCATCGGGCTGTCCGGGGCGGTGCTCATGCACGTGAGGGTACCGGGTGCGCGGCGCCCGTGACACGCTCGGGGAACCCTAGATGGGGGGTCATGCGTCACTCACTGGATAGGGGCGCAATAATGCTGGCGTGACAGCATCCGCGATAGAGACAACACCTCACGCACGGGCGAACCGTCCCAATCTGGTCAGCGTGGGGACGATCGTTTGGCTGTCGTCCGAGCTGATGTTCTTCGCGGCCCTGTTCGCGATGTTCTTCACGATCCGCTCTGTGACGATCGGCCAGTCCGGCCCCGACGCGTGGCCGGGCGCCCCGCTGGACCTGCCGCTGTCGGCGGTCAACACGACCATCCTGGTGCTCTCCTCGGTGACCTGCCAGATGGGCGTGTTCAAGGCCGAGGCGGGCAAGGTCGGGCGTGACGGGAGCCTGCTGAACCCGGCCCGCTGGGGCCTGCGCGAGTGGTACGTGCTCTCGTTCCTCATGGGCGCCTACTTCGTCGCCGGCCAGGCCTACGAGTACTCCCAGCTGGTCACCAAGGACGGCCTCACCTTCTCGTCCTCGGCCTACGGCTCGGTCTTCTACCTGGCCACCGGCTTCCACGGCCTGCACGTGATCGGCGGCCTCGTCGCGTTCCTGTTCCTCCTCGGACGCACCTACGCCGCCAAGCGGTGGACGCACGAGCAGGCCACGAGCGCGATCGTCGTCTCGTACTACTGGCACTTCGTCGACGTGGTGTGGATCGGCCTGTTCTCGGTCGTCTACCTGCTCGACGTCTGACCGACCCGACCCACCCGACATGACCCGAACGGGGACTTCCGTGAAAAGGATCACCGCATGGCGACGGCGCCCGTGGGCGGGCTACGCCGTCGTGCTGGCGGCCCTGGCGGCGATCGGCGCGATCTACGCCGGCTTCTCGCCGCGGACTGACCGAGCCGAGGCGCAGACCACCGCCCAGGCGGCGCAGGACCTGAAGAACGGCCAGCAGCTCTTCAACAAGAACTGCGCGAGCTGCCACGGTCTGAACGCCGAGGGCACCAAGGACGCCAAGGGCAACCCGATCGCCCCGAGCCTCATCGGCGTCGGCGCCGCGGCCGTCGACTTCCAGGTCGGCTCGGGCCGCATGCCCGCGGCCAACCCCGGCGCGCAGATACCGCGCAAGACGCCGATCCCCGAGTTCAACATCTCCCTCAAGACCGACTACGAGGAGAAGGAGAAGCGGGAGGCGGCCGAGAAGCAGAAGGCGCAGGCCGAGAAGAACCTGCACGACCTCAGCGCCTACGTCGCCTCGCTCGGCGGCGGTCCGGCGGTCCCCCCGGCGTCGGCCGTGGACCCGAAGACCGGCGACGTCGCGCTCGGCGGGAAGCTGTTCCGCACCAACTGCGCGCAGTGCCACAACTTCACCGGCCAGGGCGGCGCCCTCACCGGTGGCAAGTACGCGCCGTCGCTGTCGAACCCCGACGTCACGCCCACCCAGATGTACGAGGCCATGCTGACCGGGCCGCAGGCGATGCCGGTGTTCAACGACACCACGCTCACGCCGAAGGACAAGCAGGCGATCATCGCCTACCTCGTCCAGACGCGCGAGGAGCCGAACCCCGGCGGTAACGGCCTCGGCCGCATCGGCCCGGTGACCGAGGGGCTGGCCGGCTGGCTGGTCGGCATCGGCCTGCTGGTCCTGGCCGCCATGTGGATCACCGCGAAGAAGCCGAAGAAGCTGAAGAAGTCATGAGCGACGACAACAAGGACACGGCGGGCCGGCCCGGCCCGCGCGAACGTGTGATCGGCACGCCGTCCCCGGCGCGCGAGAAGGCCCTGCTGGCCGAGGACGACATCTCGGCGCCCGCGGGCGTGGGAGAGCAGCTCGACGAGGCGTCGGCCAAGCGCGCCGAGCGGATCGTCGCGACGCTCTTCCTGGTCGCGTTCGCCGCCAGCGTGGCGTTCATCGCCTACTTCATCGGCTGGAGCGGCCGCGACGGCGGCATGCACGGCGTCACCCGGGCCCGCGAGTCCAACCTGTGGCTCGGCGGCCTGATGGCGCTGTCGTTCCTCGCGCTGGCCGTCGGCATCACCATCTGGGTGCGCCGGCTGATGACCAGCAAGCCGATCGTCCAGGAGCGGCACGAGCTGGCCGCCGACGAGGAGACCCGGGCGGCCTTCACCGAGGACTTCCTCGAAGGCGCCGACGACAGCGGCATCACCAAGCGGCCCCTGCTGCGCCGCACGCTGCTGCTGGCCGCCGCGCCGCTCGGCCTGGCCCCGCTGGTGCTGCTGCGCGACCTCGGCCCGCTGCCGGAGAAGCGGCTCCGCCACACCTACTGGGGCGAGGCCGTCAAGAAGGCGCAGGCGGAGGGCAAGAAGGGCGTCCGCCTGGTCGTGGACGGCACCAACAAGCCGCTGCTGGTCAGCGACTTCTCCGCCCCGGGCTCGATGATCACGGTCCTGCCCGAGGGCATCGAGGAGGAGGTCCCCGAGGACCAGGTGCTCACGCAGAACGCCAAGGCGGTCACCATCCTCATCAACGTCCCCGCCGACCAGTTCAAGCCCGCCAAGGGACGCGAGAACTGGCACGTCAACGGGATCGTCGCCTACTCCAAGGTGTGCACGCACGTCGGCTGCCCCGCGGCCCTGTACGAGCAGACCACGCACCACATCCTCTGCCCGTGCCACCAGTCGACCTTCGACGCCACCGACGCGGCGAAGGTCGTCTTCGGGCCGGCGGCCCGGCCGCTGCCCCAGCTGCCGCTGTCGGTGGAGGACGGGTACCTCGTCGCCACGAGCGACTACCACGAACCCGTCGGACCGAGCTTCTGGGAGCGCGGATGAGCGAGGCGACAGCCCCGAAGGCGGTCGAGGCGCCGCTGACGTTCCTCGACGACCGCCTCGGCTCCACCACCTTCTTCAAGCGGAACATGAAGAAGGTCTTTCCGGACCACTGGTCCTTCATGCTGGGCGAGATCGCCCTGTACTCCTTCATCATCCTGCTGCTGACCGGGACGTTCCTGACGCTCTGGTTCCAGCCGAGCATGACGGAGACCGTGTACGAGGGCTCGTACACGAAGCTGCAGGGCGTGAAGATGTCCGAGGCCTACGCCTCGACGCTGCACATCAGCTTCGACGTGCGCGGCGGCCTGCTCATGCGGCAGATCCACCACTGGGCCGCGATCCTGTTCATGGCGTCGATCCTCGCGCACATGCTGCGCGTGTTCTTCACGGGCGCCTACCGCAAGCCGCGCGAGCTGAACTGGCTGATCGGCATCGGCATGTTCACGCTGGGCATGCTGGAGGGCCTGTTCGGTTACTCGCTGCCCGACGACCTGCTGTCCGGCACCGGCCTGCGCATCACGCAGGGCGTCGCGGAGTCGATCCCGGTGGTCGGCACCTACATCTACATGTTCCTGTTCGGCGGCGAGTTCCCCGGCACGGACATCGTCCCGCGCCTGTACATGCTGCACATCCTGCTGATCCCGGGCCTCCTGCTCGGCATGGTCACCGCGCACATGATGATCATGTGGGTGCAGAAGCACACGGCGATGCCGGTCAAGAACCAGAGCGAGCACCAGGTGTACGGCTACCCCTTCTACCCGGTCTTCATGGCCAAGACGGGCGCCTACTTCCTGTTCACCTTCGGCGTCCTCGCGCTGCTCGGGGCGTTCGCCCAGATCAACCCGATCTGGTTGTTCGGGCCGTACGACCCCGGCGCGATCTCCTCGGGGTCCCAGCCCGACTGGTACATGGGCGTCCTCGAAGGCGCGCTGCGCATCATGCCGAACTGGGAGGTCTCCGCCTGGGGCCACACGGTCAGCTTCAACGTGCTGATCCCGGCCCTGGTGCCGCTCGGCATCGTGTTCGGCGGCGCGGCGGCCTGGCCGTTCGTCGAGCAGTGGGTGACCGGCGACAAGCGCCACCACCACGTGAACGACCGGCCGCGCAACGCCCCGGTCCGCACGGCGACGGGCATCGCGGCGGTCACCTTCTACGGGCTGCTGTGGGTCGCCGGCGCCAACGACGTCATCGCGGACAAGTTCCACGTGTCGCTGTTCGCGACGACGTGGTTCTTCCGGGTCGCGTTCTTCCTCGGGCCGATCATCGCGTTCATCGTCACCAAGCGGATCTGCCTGGGCCTGCAGCGCCGGGACGCCGACGTCGTCGGGCACGGCGTGGAGAGCGGCGTGATCCTGATGTCGCCGGACGGGAAGTTCTCCGAGCGGCACGAGGCGCCGCGCGACGAGGAGCGGCACGTCCTGCTCTCCAAGGAGAACGCCCGGCCCGAGGCCCCGGCCCGCGACGCCCGGGGCATCCCGGCGCCCGGCACCAAGGGCCCGATCGGGCACCTGCGCTCGCGCCTCAACCGGGCGTGGACGTTCGACGACATCCCCGTCGAGGAGCACGAGCACCCGCACGGCGAGCAGGCGGAGATCGAGGGCGGCGCCACGTCGCACGAGGTCCGGCACTGATCGTCCGCGCATCCGGGGCCCGCCACCGCATCGCCGGTGGCGGGCCCCTGCGCGTGCCGGACGGCCGGGAGGCCGCCCGGCGATGACCAGGACCCTGTTCGTCACCAACGACTTCCCGCCGCGACCGGGCGGCATCCAGGCGTTCGTGCACGGCCTGGCCGTGCGCCGCCCGCCCGGCTCGGTCGTCGTCTACGCCCCGGCCTGGAAGGGCGCCGCGGAGTTCGACGCGCGGCAGCCGTTCCCGGTCGTCCGGCATCCGGGCTCCCTCATGCTGCCGGAGCCGGGGGTGCTGCGCCGCGCCGCGGACGTGCTGCGCGCGGAGGACTGCGACTCGGTGGTGTTCGGGGCGGCGGCGCCGCTCGGCCTGCTGGCCCCGGCGCTGCGCCGCCGCGGGGCGGAGCGGCTGGTCGGGATCACCCACGGGCACGAGGCGGGCTGGGCGGCGCTGCCGGTGGCGCGGAACCTCCTGGGCCGCATCGGGGACGGCGTCGACGTCCTGACCTACCTCGGCGAGTACACCCGCTCCCGGATGGCGCGCGCGCTGTCGCCCGAGGCGGCGGCGCGGATGGCCCGGCTCGCGCCCGGTGTCGACGAGGCGCTCTTCCACCGGGGCGCGGGCGGCGAGCAGATCCGCGCGCGGCACGGGCTGGCCGGCCGCCCGGTGGCGGTGTGCGTGTCCCGCCTCGTCCCGCGCAAGGGGCAGGACGCCCTCATCCGCGCCTGGCCCCGCGTCCTCAGATGCCTGCCGGACGCCGCCCTGCTCCTCGTCGGCGGCGGGCCTTACCGGGGCGACCTTGAACGCCTCGCCGCGTCCCTCGACGTCGAGCGCTCGGTCGTCTTCACCGGCGGCGTCCCCTGGGAGGAGCTGCCCGCGCACTTCGACGCGGGCGACGTCTTCGCGATGCCCTGCCGCACCCGCCGCCGCGGCCTGGACGTGGAGGGCCTCGGCATCGTGTACCTGGAGGCGTCCGCCACCGGCCTCCCGGTCGTGGCGGGCGACTCGGGCGGCGCCCCCGACGCCGTCCTGGACGGCGAGACGGGCCTCGTGGTGCCGGGCCGCTCCGTCCCCGCCATCGCCGAGGCCGTGACGGGCCTTCTCGAAGACCCGGAGCGGGCCCGCGCCATGGGTGAGAAGGGCCGGGCCTGGATCGAACGGGAGTGGCGGTGGGACGTCCAGGCGAGCCGCCTGGGGAAGCTGCTCACTCCTTGAACGTGACCGCCCCCAGGGCGAGGACCCGCCCCCGCGCCGTAGGCGGGTCCTCGCCCTGGGGGCGGCGGCTCAGCGGCGCCTGAACGCGCCGGATCCGGGAGCGCGTCGTTCCGGGCCCGGGCACCAGAGGGCGCCCGAGCCCGGAACGACGCCGTGGGCTCGCGCCCCGCCCCCGGAGACCTGTTCCACGCGGACCGCCCCTGCCGAGGTGGGGTGGGTGTGATCCGCCGCCGCCCGACCCGGTGCCCTTGCGGGAGAGAACCTGGAGTCGGGCACACCGCGCGGGACGGCCGGCGGGTACGGATCGGGTCCGCGTGGACGGGAGCGCGGGGCACGGCCCCGGCATCCGGCACCGTGGGGCCCGGCCCCGCGACGGTGCCCGACCGCGGACGCGCAGGAGGCGTGGACGGCCCCCGGGGAGATCCCGTGTCGCGGTGATCGTGCCATCGGGGCCCACCTCCTGCCGCTGCTCTGCGTCCGCGGTCGCTGACGTTTCCGAAGCTAGAGCCGTTCGCGGCCCGCCGCCGCGCCATTAATGCGCACTTAATGAGCGGATCAGTCATCGCTAAGCCGCCGCCTGCCGGCGGCCCGATCGGCCGGGGCCGGGGAGTGCGCAGCGGGGCCTCGTCCGGTGCCCGAAACCCTCGGGGAGAGCCCGCCGGGCCCCGTCCGCGCCGGGGCTCCGCTCCCGGGAGGGCGTGAACGCGCGGTGGCCTCCGCGCGTATTCCAGGAGAGCGGAAGCGCCGTGGAAGAAGGGTCATTGGCCTTTTTCGGCACCGGTTGACATATAGGCGGCTCCGGGGGCGTATGCTCCCGGAGTGATCGGGCGGGTTCGCGAGAATCCGTCCGGGGATCGCGGTGGGAGCGAGCGGGCTCCGACACCGCGGTCCCGGTATGTCTCAGCGGGACGGCCGCCGGGCGACAGCCCGGCGGCGCGGAACCCTCTCGGCGTTCGCCGTGCGCTCCGTCTCCTCCACAGGAGACGACATGGCGCGACGCGATTACGGGCATGCGTCCCGGAGCCAAACGCATGCTTCACCGTGGGCGGAGACGTCCGCGCGCCCGTCCTCGGGACCCGAGCCCAAGCGAGGACTCTGGTCCGAGGACCCCCAGTGGCCCGAAGGGTCCTGGTGGTCCGAGCAGCCGGACTGGTCGGAGCGGGGACGCGGGTCGTCCCGGCGCGAGCCGAAGCCGACGCGGCGGGAGGCGAAACGGCGCGAGGCCAAGGCCCGCGCCCGCCGCTCCGGCGAGGGCGCCGAGCGGCGGCGGCCGCGTGCCCAGTGGCCGGAGCCGCCCGAACGGCGCGGCGACGCGGGGGCCGAGCGCTTCGACGCGCGCGGCGGCTACGACCCCGCGGGCTACGAGGCCCGCACGAGGCGGGACGCCCCGACCGAGCGGTTCGACGCCCGCAACGGCGGCAGCGATGCCCGCAGGAGGCGGGACGACCGCACCCCGCAGTTCGACGCCCGCACCGACCTGTTCGACGCGCGCAACGGCGGACAGGACGCCCGCAGGAGGCGGGGTCCCCGCACCGAGCGGCGGGACGCCCCCACTGAGCAGTTCGACGCCCGGACGGACTGCTTCGACGCGCGAAGCGGCGGGCGGGATGCCCGCACCGAGCGGTTCGACGCGCGAAGCGGCGGGCGGGATGCCCGCACCGAGCGGTTCGACGCGCGCACTGAGCAGTTCGACGCGCGCACCGAACGGCGGGATGCCCGGACACGGCGGTTCGACGCGAGGGCCGAGGGGCTCGGCGGGGCCGCCGGGCGGTCCGGGCGGGACCGGTCGCGCGAGTTCCCGCCGCGCGGCGGGCGCGCGCGGCGCGCGGAGCGCCCGCGGCCCGGACCCCGCGCGGAGCGGCGTCCCGAGCGGCGGCCGCCGCGCCAGGAGCCGCGGCGCCGCCAGTCGCCGCCGCGCCCCGGCCCCAAGGCGGTGCCGCGCCGCGGCCGGCGGCCCGCCGACCGGCTCAGCATCGGCGCGATCGTCCTGTCCACCGCGGTCGGCCTGTCCCTGCTGGGCATCGCCGAGCGGGCGCTGCTCGACGGCGGTCCCATCGGCGGGTCCTCCGGTCCGGTCGGCTCGCAGCGCGCGATCAAGCCGCCGAAGCCCGGCACCGGGACGCCCGCGCGCCCGCAGCAGCAGCCGCAGCAGCCGCAAGGCGGCGGCGGTGCGGCCGCGCCTCCGGCCGGTCCCGACCTCGGGGTCCTCGCCACCCAGGTCCGGAAGCTGACGCTGGCGCAGCGGGGCGCCGCCGCGCGGCAGGCCTACGGGGCGGCGCTGACCCGGCAGCCGTTCGTCGGCGCCACCCGCCAGAGCGCCGACAAGACCTGGGTCTTCGGCACGAGCGCGATCCCCGTCCCGGAGACCAGCGCGGCCGGCCCCGAGCTCGCCTTCTACACCGCCCACTGGACGGGCGGGAAGTGGCAGGTCGGGCTCTCCGGCGGGACGGAGTTCGCCGCGCTCCTCGGAGCCGCCCCCGCGAACCTCATGTCGGCGTCGGAGTCGCGCCTCCTGCGCAAGTACGGCGCGCTGAGCTCCGCGCAGGCCACCACCCTCGTCAACGGGACGCGGGCGGGCGACCGGCTGATGCTGCCCTGGAAGATCGGCCAGGTCTGGTCGATGACGACCTCCGACGACGCCGCCTCCCGCCCGCTGGCCTCGCTGGCGTTCTCCGGGGGCGACGGCCGCGTCCTGTCCTCCGGCGCCGGCCGCCTGTACCGGTTCTGCTCCAGCCAGGCCGGCGCGGTGGTGATGGTGATCCACCCGAGCGGCCTCGCGTCCACGTACTACGGGCTGCGGAGCGTGACCGAGCTGCGCGACGGCAGCGTCGTCGAGCAGGGCGACGCGCTCGGCCGCACCGGCACGGCCCGGCCCTGCGGCGGGGCGGCCGCGCCCCGCGCCGAGGTGGGTTTCGGGCTGCGCCGCGGCGGCGGCGCGGTCCCGCTCGACGGCGCCGCGATCGGCGGCTGGACGTTCCGCGAGCGCGCCAAGCCGCTCCTCGGCTTCGCCGAGCGCGGCGTCCTGCAGGTGCTTCCCGGGGGCCTGCTGGCCAACCTCGGCCCGGTCCCCGCTGCGGACGACTCCCCGTCGTCATCGCCGTCCCCCGGCAAGAAGCCGAAGAAGGACGGCGCCGGACCTGCCGGCGTCCCGACGCCGGCCGCAACCAAGTAGAGGAGTCCGAGCGGTGCGAATTCGCAACAGTGATGATCCCGCGGTGCCCGCCTGGGTGCTGCGCGCGGTGCTCGCCGGCGCGGTGCTGGTGCTGGTCGGCGCGGCGACCCCGCAGGGCGCCGTCGCGGTCGCGAACGTGCAGTACTTCCTCAACTTCTACGCCGGCGTCTTCGCGCTGGTCTCGCTGACCACCGCGGTGATGAGCGGAGTGCTGGCCACCGAGCGCCTCATCCTGAAGATCCGGCACCGGGTGCTCGCCCAGGCGGTGCACCGCGCGTCCGCCGTCATCGCGACGGCGATGCTGGTCGCGCACATCACGGTGAAGGTGATGAGCGGCCTCGCGCTGCCGATCCAGGCCGTGGTCCCGGACGGCGGCGCGATCGGCCTCGGCACCATCGCGTTCGACCTGATGGTCCTCATCGTGATCACCGGGGTGCTGCGGGCGCGGTTCGCGGTCCGCGGCAAGGCCTGGGTGTGGCGGTCGATGCACGTGATCGCCTACGTGTCCTGGCCGATCGCGATCGTGCACGGCCTGATCACCGGGCGGGCCGCGGCGCCGTGGGTCGTGCTCAGCTACGTGATGAGCGTGGTGTTCGTCGCGCTCGCGCTGGTCACCCGCATGGTCGTGGTGATCAAGCCCCGGGACGTGCACCTGGCCGGCGAGGAGGTCGAGGCGTACTCGCTGCCGGACGGCGCGGGCCGCCGCCGCGACCGGCGCGCCATGGCCGCCCGCGAGCACGAGGAGGGCCGCGCCGCCGCCCTGGCCCGCGCCCGGGCGCGCGAGACCGGCTTCGACGACCCCCGCGACCTCGACGACGCACGCGACTACGGCGGCCGCCGCGACTTCGGAAGCTCCCGCCAGACCGTGGCGGACCCCCGCGGCATGCCCGTCACCGGCTCCGGCCGCGACACCGAGGTCATCCGTTGACTTCCTCTCCCACTCACCGGCGGGGGCCCCAGCGGTCGCCCGGTGGGTTTCCTGCTTCGCCGACGAGTGCCCCGTTCCGGGAGGTGTCCCGTTGAGGTCTTACACCGTCTCCACAGGCGGTCACCGCCAGCCCGGCGGTCAGGATGTTGCGCGCGGCGTTGACGTCGCGGTCATGCGCCGCGCCGCATGCGCACGTCCATTCGCGCTAGGCCAGTTCCTGGGTCTTCTTCCATCGTGTCAGCGCGGCCGACGACTGCGCGTAGGAGATTTGGCGCCGCTCGTCGTTCCAGGCCTGGGTGCGCTCCTCCAGCGCCCTGTTGTACACCAGCCGGACACAACCGAACGTGCGCGACAGCTCGGCCGCCTGCTCGCCGGTGGGGTAGAAGCGGTACTTGAACGCCCGCCTGACCTGCCGCGCCATGACCCACGTTCTAGCAGCCTCGCTGCGCGCCGACCCGGCGGACGCCGAAACGTCCCGGCTTCCCCGACCTGCTCCGCAAAGGATCGTTTGCTCCCCAGCCTGAGGGCCGGGGCGTCCACCAGGGAGAACCGATGACCTCGACCGTCACCGTCTCCAACATCGGGGGGCCCCGGTTGACGCTGGGGTTCGACCGGTTCGATCGGCTGGACCTCGACCGGCATCTGGCGGTGCACGGCAGGCTCCGGGCGCCGGCGCTGGACGACCTGGTGCGGATGGCCGAGCAGGTCGACCTGAGGGGGCGCGGCGGTGCGGGCTTCCCGTTCGCCCGCAAGCTGATGGCGGTCGCGGCGCGGGTCAACTACCCGACCGCCGACCAGACCGCGCTGCTGCCCGGCGAGCGCGGCGACGAGCGCGGGTCCAGCGAGGACGTCGTCGTGGTGGTCAACGGCGCCGAGGGCGAGCCCGGCAGCGCCAAGGACAAGGTCCTGCTCGGCCGGGCCCCGCACCTGGTGCTCGACGGCGCGCAGATCGCGGCGAACGCGCTCGGCACCCAGCGGATCGTGCTGGCCGTCGAGAGCGACGAGGCCGCCCGGTCGGTCCGCGCCGCGATCAGCGAGCGGCGGATGCCGGCCCGGGTGGTCCGGCTGACCGAGCGGTTCATCTCGGGGGAGAGCGGCGCGGTGATCCGCGCGATCAACGGGGAGACGCCGATCCCGCCGGGCGTCAAGGTCCGCGCGTCCGACTCCGGGGTGGACGGCTTCCCGACGCTGCTGTCCAACACCGAGACGTTCGCGCAGCTCGCCGTGCTCGTCTCCCTCGGCCCCGACCTGTACGCCTCGGCCGGGACGGACGAGGAGCCGGGCACCACCCTGCTGACGATCGGCGGGACCCAGGTCGTCGAGGCGCCCCTCGGCACCCCGCTGCAGGCCGTCCTCGACCACTGCGACGTTCCGGCCTCGCCCGGGGTGCTCGTCGGCGGCTACCACGGGATGTGGCTGGACCCGGCCGCGGCGTCGCGGGCGGTGCTGTCGCGGGCCGGGATGCGGCGCGTCGGCGGGACGGTCGGGGCCGGGATCATCCTGCCGCTCACCCAGGGCACCTGCCCGCTCGGCGAGGTCACGCGGATCGCGTCCTACCTCGCCGCGCAGTCCGCCGGGCAGTGCGGGCCGTGCCGGCTCGGGCTGCCCGACGTCGTCCGGTCCCTGATGGCGCTCACCGAAGGGGCCGGGACGGTGGAGGACGTCCGCCGCGCCGCCGGCGTCGGCCGGGGCCGGGGCGCCTGCACCCACCCCGACGGGACGGCCAAGTTCGTCCTGTCGGCGATGGAGGCCTTCACCGCCGACATCGACGCGCACCGGTGGGGCGCCGGGTGCGGCCAGTCGACCTACGGGGTCCTGCCGCTCCCGGTGCCGGACGGCACGGAGGGCCGGGTCGCGATCGACTGGAGCCGGTGCGACGGGCACGGCCTGTGCGCCTACCTCGTGCCCGAGCTGATCCAGCTCGACCGGTACGGCTTTCCCGTCGTGCTCGGCACCGACATTCCGTCGTGGATGGAGAAGGACGTCCAGAAGGCGGTCGCGATGTGCCCCGCATTGGCGCTCCGCGTCGTCGGCGGCGTTCCCGGAGCTCCCTCGCGGCGCTGAATTCGCCGCGAATAAAATGACAACAGGTGGACATCGTTGAACCCGCGTGCGGGGCGGTGCGTATCCCAAGGCAGAACCCGCGCCGGGTCCGTCGAGAGATCCTTGAAAGGAGGGACGAGAGCCCTTGAGGAAATCCTACGGAATCGCCGGAAAGCGCACGCTCCCGCGCCTCGGCAAGGGACGCCTGCTCCTGGTTCTGGCGGCCGTCGCCGCCGTTGTCGCGGCCTTCGCGGTCGTCATGAACCCGGTCGGCGTGCCCGCGAGCGGCGCGGCGAACCTCGGTGGCACCGTGAACACCCGCTGGGGCCGGCTCAGCACCCTGGACCGGCAGCTTCTGGTCAAGGTCCGGCAGGCCGGCCTGTGGGAGATGCCCGCGGGCCAGCAGGCCGCGCAGCGCGCGTCCAGCCCCCGGGTGAAGCAGGTCGGCGAGATCATCATGCGCCAGCACATGCAGTTGGACGCCGACACCCGCGCCGAGGCCCAGAAACTCGGCGTGCTCCTTCCCAACGAGCCCAACGGGAGCCAGAAGAGCTGGCTGAGGGAGATGTCGGGTAAATACGGCGCCGACTATGACAAGACGTTCGTGCTGCGGTTGCGTGCCGCGCACGGGCAGGTCTTCACCGTCATCGCCAAGGTGCGCGCGCAGACCGAGAACACCGAGATCCGCGCCTTCGCCGAACGGTGCCTGAAATTCGTCAACACGCACATGTCGCTGCTGGAGAGCACGGGCCTGGTCCCCAGGCGCGCCCTGCACTGACGTAGACCCCGCAAAGGGAGCACTTTTTCCATGGGACGAAAGAAGAAAGCCTTCGCCGCGGTGATCCCGGCGCTCGCCCTGGTCGCGACGGCCTGCCAGGAGACCCCCGGCGCGGCGGCGCAGCCGTACACCCCCGCGACCACCAGGGCGGCGAACCCGGCCGCCTATCCGGCCCGGCCCGCGGGCGGCTCCGGCATTCCGAAGCTCCAGGGCGGCGGCCAGACGACCCCGCCCGCCGATCCGCAGGGCGGCCAGCAGCCCGGCGGCGGCCAGCAGCCCGGCGGTCAGATGGGTGACGGCGGCCAGATGGGTGACGGCGGCCAGATGGGTGACGGCGGCCAGATGGGTGACGGCGGCCAGATGGGCGATGGCGGTCAGATGGGTGACGGCGGTCAGATGGGCGATGGCGGCCCGATCGACGGCGGCCAGACGACCCCGCCGGCCGATCCGCAGGGCGGCCAGCAGCCCGGCGGCGGGCAGGACAACGGCCAGAACGGCGGCCAGAACGGCGGGCAGAACGGCGGCCAGAACGGCGGGCAGAACGGCGGGCAGAACGGTCAGAACGGCGGGCAGGCCCCGGCGAATCCGGAGCTGCGCGCGGACCAGTTCGTCGACATCCGCAAGGCGCCGCGCGTGCGGCAGCCGCGCCGCAGCCGCCAGGCCTCGACCGGCGTGTTCGCGTCCAGCTGCGGGGTGAACGCGGGGCAGGCCCACAGCAACCCCGACAACGTGCTCGCGGCCCCCGGCGTCGTGAACGGCGCACACCACATCCACGACTACGTCGGCAACCTGGACACGAACGCGTTCTCCACCGACGAGACCTTCGCCGCCGCCGGGACGACCTGCACCAACGGCGACAAGTCGGCCTACTTCTGGCCGGTGATCCGGCTCCGCAACGGTCAGGACAACTCCGACCGGGCGCAGCAGAGCACGGCGGACGGCAACGTCGGCAGCATCGTCACCCCGTCGAGCGTGAAGCTCCAGTTCCTCGGCAACCCGCGCAGCAAGGTGACCGCGATGCCGCGGTTCATCCGGGTCGCCACCGGTGACGCCAAGGCGGTGACGAACGGCCTGAAGAACGCGCACGCCAGCTGGACGTGCACCGGCTTCGAGAACCGGGCCTTCACCGACAAGTACCCGCTGTGCCCGCAGGGCAGCAAGGTGCTGCGCGTGCTGAACTTCCCGAGCTGCTGGGACGGCCAGAACACCGACAGCGCCAACCACCGGGACCACATCCAGTTCCCGGACCAGCGGACGGGGCAGTGCCCGCAGGGGACGAAGGCCGTGCCGCAGCTGCGGATGACGCTGGCCTACAAGCTGCCGGCCAAGCCGCTGGCGTTCGCGCTGGACAGCTTCCCCGAGTCGGGCCACGACCCGGTGACCGACCACGGCGACCTCATCAACGTGATGGACGACCAGCTGATGGCGAAGGCGGTGAACGCGATCAACGGCAGGGCCGGGACGCGGATCAAGCGCCGCCGCTGAGCGGAGACCGGTTCCGAGGGTCCCGGGCGCGCGTCCGCGCGCCCGGGACCCTCGCGTCCTACGATCGCGGCATGAACATCGTGATCGCGGGCGGGCACGGGCAGATCGCGCTGCGGCTGTCCCGGCTGCTGGCCGCACGGGGGGACACCGTGCTGAGCATCATCCGCAACCCCGGCCACGCCGGGGACATCCGGGACGCCGGAGCCGAACCGGTCGTGTGCGACCTGGAGTCGGCGACCGCCGACGAGGTCGCCGGCCACCTGGCCGGGGCGGACGCGGTCGTCTTCGCCGCCGGGGCGGGGCCCGGCAGCGGCGTGGCGCGCAAGGACAGCGTCGACCGGGCCGCCTCGGTGCTGACGGCGGACGCGGCCGAGCGCGCGGGGGTGCGCGGCTTCGTGCAGATCTCGGCGATGGGCGCCGGCGAGCCGCCCGCGCCCGGGCGCGGCGAGGTCTGGGAGGCCTACATCAGGGCCAAGGGCGAGGCCGAGGACGACCTGAGGCGCCGCGACGCCCTGGACTGGCTGATCCTGCGGCCGGGCCGCCTCACCGACGACCCGCCCACCGGGCTCGTGGCGCTGGCCGAGCCGCCGATCGGGCACGGCGCGGTCACCCGCGACGACGTCGCGGGGGTCATCGCCGCCCTGCTCGACGCGGGCGACGTCCGCCGCCACACGCTCGACCTGCTCAACGGCTCCACCCCGATCGAGGACGCCGTGGCCGCCCTGCGCCCGGCCCCCGGCGGGCCGGGCGCCTGAGCGCGGGCGGCGCCCCGGATCAGCCGGTGTAGAGGGCGTCGATCTCGTCGGCGAAGTCCTTCATCACCACGTTGCGCTTCACCTTGAGGCTCGGCGTCATGTGGCCGGCCTCCTCGGTGAAGTCGACGCCGAGGATGACGTGCTTCTTGATCGCCTCAGCGCGGCTGACCGACTTGTTGGCGTCGGCGACCGCGGCCTCGACCTCGGCGATGAGGTCGGGGTCGCGCCGCAGCTCGTCCACCGTCATCGCCTCGGGCTTGCCGTGCTGGGCCTTCCACGGGCCGAGCGCCTCCTCGTCGAGGGTGACGAGCGCGCTGATGAACTTGCGGCCGTCCCCGACGACGAGGCACTGGCTGATCAGCGGGTGCGCGCGGAGCCGGTCCTCCAGCGGGGCGGGCGCCACGTTCTTGCCCGCCGCGGTGACCAGGATCTCCTTCTTCCGGCCGGTGATCTTCAGGAAGCCCTCGTCGTCGAGGGAGCCGAGGTCGCCGGTGTGGAACCAGCCGTCGTCCAGGGCCTCCTTGGTGGCGGCCTCGTTGTTCCAGTAGCCGCGCATGATGTTGATGCCGCGGACGAGGATCTCGCCGTCCTCGGCGATGCGCACGTCGACGCCGGGGATGGGCCGGCCCACCGTACCGATCTTGAGGGCGGAGGGCCGGTTGACGGCGGCGGGCGCCGTCGTCTCGGTGAGGCCGTAGCCCTCCAGGATCGTGATGCCGACGCCGCGGAAGAAGTGCCCGAGGCGCTCGCCGAGCGCGGCGCCGCCCGACACCGCGTACTCCACCCTGCCGCCGACCGCGGCGCGCAGCTTGCGGTACACGAGCGCGTCGAAGACCCTGTGCCTGGCCTTCAGCCCGAGGCCGGGGCGGCCGTCGTCCAGCGCCCGGCTGTAGGCGACCGCGGTCTCGGCCGCCGCCTTGAAGATCTTGCCCTTGCCGTCGGCCGCGGCCTTCTGCTCGGCGCCGTTGTAGACCTTCTCGAACACGCGCGGGACGGCCAGCAGGAACGTCGGCCGGTACGAGGCGAGGTCCGGCAGCAGGTTCGGGACGTCGCTGTGGCCGAGCACGATGCCGCCCTCGATGGTGGCGACCTCGATCAGCCGGGCGAACACGTGCGCGAGCGGCAGGAACAGCAGCGTGGAGCTGCCCTCGACGGCGATCTCGGCGATCGCCCCCTGCACGGCGTTGCGGGCGGTCGACACCAGGTTCCCGTGCGTGATCTCGCAGCCCTTGGGGCGCCCGGTGGTGCCGGAGGTGTAGACGAGCGTGGCGATGTCGGCGGCGGTGCGGGACCGGCGGCGCTCCTCGACCACGTCGTCGCCGACGTCGGCGCCGAGCCGGGTGACCTCCTCGACCCCGCCCGCGTCGATGCCCCACACGTGCGCCAGCTCCGGGAGCCGGTCCCGGACCTCCGCGACGGCCGCGAGGTGCGCGTCGGTCTCGGCGAACACGGCCTTCGCCCCTGAGTCGCCGACGATCCACTCGATCTGCTCGGCGGAGGACGTCTCGTAGATCGGGACGGAGATCGCGCCCGCCGCCCAGATCGCGTAGTCCAGGACGGTCCACTCGTAGCGGGTCCGCGACAGCAGGCACACCCGGTCGCCGGGCTCGACGCCGGCGGCGACCAGGCCCTTGGCGACCCCCGCCGTCTCGGCCGCGAACTCCGCGGCGGTGACGGCGCTCCACGCGTCGCCGCTCTTGCGGCGCAGCACGATCCGGCCGGGCTCGTCGGCGGCCCTGGTGAAGGGCGCGTCGGTCAGAGTGGCGGAGTCAGGTACCTCCACCATCGCGGGGACGCTGAACTCGCGCACGGCCCACTCCTGTAGTCGATCTTCGAGGTCGGCGGGGGCCCGCGCGGACCGGCCGTTGCGGCGGCGATGTGCGGACTCCCTCGATGCCGCATGATACCCACGAGTAGGAATAACGCCGCGAACCCCGGCGGTTAACGGCACGGCAAAGACCGTCCACCGGCCCCGAGGCGCGCCGCCGGTTCGCCTACGCTTGAGCCGGTCGCACAACGCAAGCGGGTTCCCGGGGGTCGCCATGTCGCTGCTGGAAGTGATCGCGCTGACCGCGGCGGACGCGCGCGCGGCGCAGGAGGGCGGCGCCGACCGCCTCGAGGTCGTCGCCGACATGGCCGCGGACGGGCTCACCCCCGACCCCGACCTGGTCGCGGCCATCCGGGAGGCCACCTCGCTGCCGATGCGGGTGATGCTGCGCGCCAACGCGGGCTTCCGCACCACCGGCGCCGAGCTGGACCGGCTGCGGCGCGCCGCCGCCGGCCTGGCCGACGCGGGCGCCGACGGGTTCGTGCTCGGCTTCCTCGACTCCTCGGGCCACGTCGACGCGGGCGCCACCGGCAAGCTCGCCGCCGACACCGACCCGCTGCCCTGGACCTTCCACCGGGCGGTCGACCACGCCGCCGACCCCGCTCAGGCGTGGGGCGCGGTCCGCGCGTTCGGCGGCCGGCTCGACACGGTGCTGACGGCGGGCTCCGCCCGCGGCGTGGACGCGGGCGTCGACGTCCTCGTCCGGCGCGCCGCCGAGGACCCCGCCGCGGCGAAGATGATCATGGCTGGGGGCGGGCTGCGCCGCAAGCACGTCGCCGTCCTGTCCGCCGCGGGCATCACCGCGTTCCACGTGGGCACGGCCGTGCGGCCGGACGGCGACTGGGAGGCCCCCGTCGACCCCGCCCTGGTCCGGGAGTGGCGCACCCTCGTGGCGGCGGCCGCAGGCTGACCCGCCCTCTCCGCGCCCCCGCCTTCCCCTTGACCCGCCCGTTCACCGGAGCCGTGGGCGGCATTACATTCGGTTTCATGCGGATCCATGTGGTGAGCGACGTCCACGGCCGTGCGGACGCGCTGGCGGGCGCGGCGGACGGCGCGGACGCCCTCATCTGCCTGGGCGACCTGATCCTGTTCATCGACTACCACGACCACGGGCAGGGGATCTTCGCCGACCTCTTCGGCCAGGAGAACGCCGACCGCTTCATCGCGCTGCGCACCGAGAAGCGCTTCGCCGAGGCCCGGGAGTTCTCCAGGGGCCTGTGGGCGTCGCTGGACGGGGACGCCCGGCCGCACATCGAGCGCGCCGTGAACCGGCAGTACGCCGAGCTGTTCGCGGCCATGCCCGCCCCGGCGTACCTGACCTACGGCAACGTCGACGTCCCCCGGCTGTGGGACGCGCACCTGCGCGACGGCCACCGCGTCCTGGACGGCGAGACCACCGAGATCGGCGGGCTGCGGTTCGGGTTCGTCGGGGGAGGCCTGCGCACCGAGTACCGCACCCCCTACGAGCTGGACGACGAGGCGTTCGCCGCCAAGGTCGAGGCCGTCGGCGAGGTGGACGTGCTGTGCTGCCACATCCCGCCCGCCGTCCCCGAGCTGCTGTACGACACCGTGGCGCGCAGGTTCGAGCGCGGCAGCGAGGCGGTCCTGGACGTGATCCGCCGCACGCAGCCGAAGTACGTGCTGTTCGGGCACGTCCACCAGCCGCTCGCGAGCCGGATCCGCATCGGCCGCACCGAATGCGTGAACGTCGGGCACTTCCGCGCGCGCGGTGTGCCCTACGTCCTGAACGTGTGACCCATACTCTCCTAGGGACAGCGGGCCCGCAGGGGCCCGGGGCGAGCCGGAGGGAGACGCAGATGGCGGACCGCACGAGTTCCTCCATCACGGTCAAGGCCGGGAAGTCCGAGATCATGGCGGTGATCGCCGATCTCGAGGCGTACCCGGGGTGGGCGAGCGGGATCCGCGAGTTCACCGTGCAGGAGAGGGGCGAGGACGGGCGGGCCTCGCGCGCCCGGCTCACGTTCGACGGCGGCCCGTTCAGCGACACCGTCGGGCTCGCCTACACCTGGGAGGGCGACGACCGGGTCTCGTGGGAGCTGGTCGAGCCGGGCACGGTCGTCACCGGCCTGCACGGCACCTACGGCCTGGCGGAGCGGGACGGCGTCACCGAGGTGACCTACGAGCTCGCCGTGGACGTGCGCATCCCCATGATCGGCATGGTGAAGCGCAAGGGCGAGAAGCGGATCATCGACTCGGCCCTCAAGGGCCTCAAGCGCCACGTGGAGGGCTGAGGCCCCCGCGGGTGGCGGTCCGATCACGCCCCGGAGGCGACAACAGGCGCGGAGGCGATACCGTTCACGCCGACGACGGATGGAAGATGGAGTCATGAGCGACCAACCGGGCGACGTCCTGGACGAGGCGGCCAAGCTCTTCGACGCGCTGATGAAGCGGGTGGGCGGCGGCGGCCGGGGCGAGCCCGCGGGCCGGGAGGAGCCGGCCGGGGACGTGTGGGACCGTGCCATCGCCGAGGAGTCGGCCGAGGGCGCGGCCGGAGGGCCGGCCGCGGGCGGGCACGGGCCGCGCATCGCCACCGGCGCCCCGGAGTGCCGCGACTGCCCGGTCTGCCGGGCCATCGCGATCAAGCGGGAGTCCGGCGGCGACGTGGGACGGCACCTGCGCGAGGCCGGGCGGTCGCTGTTCGCCGCCGCGCTGGACGTCGTGGCGGCGTTCGAGCGGACCGGCGCCTCCGGCGGTGCGGGCTCCGACCGTGCGGGCTCCGACCGTGCGGGCTCCGACCGTGCGGGCTCCGCCGGTGCGGGCTCCGGCCGGACACGGCCGCCGGAGGGGTCGGAGGGCGCGAGGGCGGGTACGTCCGATCGGTCGGAACGTCCCGATCCGGGCGATCCGTGGTCGGCCGCCACCGGCGGCGGCCCCATCGACATCGGGTAGAGCGGGAGTGGCTCCAGCCAGGGGCGACGCGAGGAGGAGGAAGGGTTACATGGCCCTGACCATCGGCGTGGATGTGGGCGGCACGAAAGTGGCCGCGGGGGTCGTCGACGACCGGGGGACGATCCTGGAGAAGGTCCGCCGGCCGACTCCTTCGACGAACCCCAAGGAGACCGCCGAGACCATCGCCGAGGTCGTCGACCTGCTCAAGGGCAAGTACGAGGAGGTCGCGGCGGTCGGGCTCGGCACCGCGGGCTTCGTCGACGAGACCCGCTCCACCGTGCTGTTCGCGCCGAACCTCGCCTGGCGCGACGAGCCGATCAAGGAGAAGGTGGAGAGCCTCGTCGGGCTGCCGGTCGTCGTGGAGAACGACGGCAACGCCACCGCGTGGGGCGAGGCCCGGTTCGGCGCCGGGCGCGGCGAGAACTTCCTCGTCCTGGTGACCCTCGGCACCGGCATCGGCGGCGGCATCATCATCAACGGCGAGCTCTACCGGGGCCGCTTCGGCATCGGCGCGGAGATGGGGCACTTCCGGGTCGTCCCGGACGGGCGACGCTGCGGCTGCGGCAACCGCGGCTGCTGGGAGCAGTACGCCAGCGGCAACGCCCTCGTGCACGAGGCGCGCGACCTGGCCCGGGTGGCGCCCGCGATGGCGGGCCGCCTCCTGGAGCTCGGCGGCGGGCGGCCCGAGGGCATCAGCGGCCCCGAGGTGTCGCAGGCCGCCCGGGAGGGCGACAAGGCGGCGCTGGAGTGCTTCCGGACGATCGCGCACTGGGCCGGCCAGGGCCTGGCCGACCTCAGCGCGATCCTCGACCCGGGCGCCTTCATCATCGGCGGCGGCCTGTCGGACGCCGGCGACCTGCTGCTCGACCCGACCCGCGCCGCGTTCGAGGACGCCCTGACCGGCCGCGGCCACCGCCCGCTGCCCGACATCCGGATCGCCGAGCTGGGCTCCGCGGCGGGCATCGTCGGCGCCGCCGACCTGGCCCGCGTCCGCCCGTTCCAGGACGTGATCGTCTAGGCGTGCCCGCCGTCCGGCTGCTCTCCTACAACGTCCGGTCGCTGCGCGACGACCCCGCCGCCGTGGCCCGAGTCGTCCGGGCGAACGCCCCCGACGTGGTGTGCGTGCAGGAGGTCCCGCGCTTCTGGGGCTGGCGGCTGCGGCGCCGCCGCCTCGCGCTCGCCTGCGGCCTGCGGATCGCGGCGGGGCGGCGGGCCTGCGGGCTCGCCGTCCTGGCCGCGCCGCACGTGCGCCGCGTGGCCCGCGAGTTCCACCTGCTCACTCCGGACCCGGGCCTGCACCGCCGCGCCCTCGCGATCGCCGTCCTGGAGACCGGCGGCGCCCGCCTGATCGCCGCGAGCACCCATCTGGACCTGGCGGACGGGCCGCGCCTGCGGCACGTCCACGAGATCCTCGCCCACCTGGACCGCGCCCGCCGCCGCCACGGCGCCCCGGTGGTCCTCGCGGGCGACGTCAACGAGGAGCCGGGCGGCCGGTCCTGGTCGCTGCTCGCCGAGCACTTCCAGGACGGCTACGCGGCCGCCCCGGCGGGCGGGGAAGCGACCTTCACCGCGCGCGCCCCGAGACGCCGCATCGACGGGGTCTTCGCCGACCCGGCCGTGCGGGTCGCCGCGTGCGGGGTCCCGCCGGACGACGCCGGCGACCACCCCCTGGCCACCGACCACCGGCCCGTCCTGGCCGAACTGGCGGTGCCCCAGGCGATGCCGCCCCTGGACGACGGCCCCTAGACGACGGCTCCGTCGTCGGGGTCGCGCGGCTCGTCGCCCATGCGCAGGACGAGGGTGACGAAGCCGCCGATGAACGCGGCGACGGCGAGGAAGGCGGCCCAGCCGGGGACCTCCCAGTCGAGGATGACGGTGACCAGCAGGTAGACGGGGCCGCCGATCAGTGCGATCCAGGCGCCCTTGGTGAGCGGGTCGGCGCTCGGCAGCGGCGGGGGAGGGGGCGGGACGTAGTGGCCCTCGTCGTCATCGTCGTCGGCGGGGAACTCCGGCGCCTCGGCCGGCCGGATCACGCGGGCCCTGGGCAGCCGCCCGGTGCGGTCCTCGCCCTCGCCCGGGGGGTCGGCGGGCTCGCGGATGTTCTCCTCGTCGGGCCACGGGACCTCGTCGCCCTCGGGCACGGTGTCGAACCCGGCGACGATCTCGGCCCAGATGGCGTCCTCGTCGCGCTCGGCGGCGCCGCCCGGCTCGGCGGCGCCCGCGTCGGCGAGGCCGGTGCGCTCCGCGGCGCCCGGGCGCCCGGCGTCCAGGCGGTCGGCGTCCAGCCGGTCGGCGTCGCCGGCGCCCTCGCGCTCGCCGTCGGCGCCGCGGGCGGAGGCCTCGCGCAGCCGGGCGAGGTGGACGCGCAGGATGCCCTCGGCGGCCGGCTTCATCTCGACGTCCACGTACAGCCGGTCGAGGACGTCGCCGGCGACGGGCTCCACGACCGTCTCGGCGACGTCGGGCAGGCCGGACTGCGACGCCGCGTAGGCCGCGACCCCGGCCTCGCCGAGGGCCGCCAGCATCGCGTCCGCGAGATGCGGCGCGAGGTCGACCAGTGGGGCGTAGGTGTCCGCTGACAGTCCATTGCCACGGCGATTCACGGGGCCGGCTCCTTCGACGACTCCGGCGTGACCGACAGCACCGGCATGGCGGCCTCCGCTCCCCCCATTGACATGTGGTGCCCGGTCGCGCCCCGACGGGCAGGCGCTCCCGGACACCCCGAAACGTGTGTCCCACGGTATTCGCTGCGCCGCCCGGGACAAGCCCTCCGGCGCACCCTATTGAGATTTACCGCTCAGAGCCTACGTTCATTCCCGGTCCGCCGCCGGAGCGCGGCCGGGTTCCGCTGAGAGGTACCGGCCGGTAGATCGATGGGACGGAGAGTGGGAAGATGTCCCATCATCCCCCCGTCGGCCAGGACCGGGCAGGCCCGCCCGGAGGCGTCCGTCCGGTCCGAGGAAAGGTACCCGCGAACGATGCTCTGGTTCTGGATCCTGCTGAGGATCGTCCTCTCCCCGGTCATGTACCTGCTGTGGTGGCCGCGGAACCGGGGGGTGCGCAACGTCCCGAAGCGCGGGCCGGCGCTGATGGTGAGCAACCACCTGTCGTTCGCCGACCACTTCTTCGGCCCGCTGCCGCTGATGCGCCCGATCTTCTTCATCGGCAAGGAGGAGTACTTCACCGGCCGCGGGATCAAGGGGCTGATCAGCAAGGGGTTCTTCACCGGCGTCGGGGTGGTGCCGGTCGACCGGACCGGCGGCTCGGCGGCCGAGGCGGCGCTGCAGACGGGGCTGCGCATCCTCGGCGAGGGCAAGCTGCTCGGCATCTACCCCGAGGGCACCCGGGCGCCCGACAACCGGCTGTACCGCGGCAAGACGGGGGTCGCGCGGCTGGCGCTGAAGTCGCGGGTGCCGGTGATCCCGATGGCGATGATCAACACGTTCGAGCTGATGCCGCCCGGCAGGCCGTACCCGCGGCTCGGGATCCGGCCGGGCGTGCGGTTCGGCGAGCCGATGGACTTCTCCCGCTACTACGGGCGCGAGGACGACCACGAGGTGCTCCGCGAGATCACCGACGAGATCATGACGGCGATCCAGAGGCTGTCCGGGCAGGAGTACGTCGACCGGTACTCCGCCGAGGTGAAGGCGGAGCTGGCCGGCAAGGAGGTGCGTCCCGTCGAGGACGACGACGGAGGGCTGAGTGACCGCGGCTGAGCCGCGCGGGACGGGCCTGGAGACCGCCCTGTGGCGGGCCGTCGCGGTCTACCGCGGCCTCGCGCTCTGCTACGCCGCGATCCTGATCGCCATGAACTCCGGCGGCTACGCCCACCCGCTCGGCGGATGGGCCGTCCTCGCCGCCATGGCCGCGTGGACGGGGTACGCGTCGTTCGCCTTCGGCCCCGCCTCGTTCCCCCCGGACGGCCTGGGACGCCGCGCGCGGACGCTGCTGGCCGCCGACCTCGCCGTCGCGGCGGCCTGCGTCCTGGCGACGGCGTGGGTGGAGACGACCCGGCACATCACCGCCGGGCGCCCGACGCTGCCCGTGTCGTGGGTGGCGGCCGCGGTGCTGTCGTGGGCGGTCGCGGGCGGGCGGCGGGCCGGCCTCGCCGCCGCGGCCGTCCTCGCCGCCGCGAACCTGGCGGTGCACGCGGTCGCCGGGACGGCCGGCGGCATCGGCGGGACGACGATCAACGGAATCGTGCTGCTGTTCCTCGCCGGACTCGTCGTCGGGCACGTCGTCCGGCTGGCGCGGGAGGCGGAGGCGCGCCTCGCGCGGGCCGTCGAGCTGGAGGCGGCGACCCGGGAGCGGGAACGGCTCGCGCGCCGCATCCACGACTCGGTGCTGCAGGTCCTCGCGATGGTGCAGCGGCGCGGCGGCGAGCTCGGCGGCGAGGCGGCCGAGCTCGGCCGCCTGGCGGGCGAGCAGGAGGCGGCGCTGCGCTCCCTCATCGGCGCGGGTTCGGCGCCGCCGCCCGAGCCTCCCGGCACGGGCGCCGGGACCGACCTGCGCCCGCTGCTGACCGGGCACGCGTCCACCTCGGTGACGGTCTCGACGCCCGCCACGGAGGTGCGGCTGCCCCCGCACGCCGCCAGGGAGGTCGAGGCCGCGGTGGCGGCGGCGCTCGACAACGTCCGGCGGCACTGCGGCGACGGCGCCCGCGCGTGGGTCCTGCTGGAGGACGGCGCGGGCGAGGTCACCGTCAGCGTCCGCGACGACGGGCCGGGCATGCCCTCCGGACGGCTCGACCGCGCCGCCGCGGAGGGGCGGCTCGGCGTCGCCCAGTCCATCCGCGGCCGCATCGCCGACCTCGGCGGAACCGTCACGATCTTCTCCGCGGAGGGCGACGGGACCGAGATCGAGATGACCGTGCCGCGGGCTAGGGTGTGACCGTGAGCGAGGTTCCCCTCCGGGTCATGGTCGTGGACGACCATCCGATGTGGCGCGAGGCCGTCGCCCGCGACCTGGCCGAGGCCGGCCACGACGTGGTCGCGACCGCGGGGGAGGGCCGCGCCGCCGTGCGCATCGCCGCCGCCGCGCGCCCGCAGGTCGCCGTGGTCGACCTCCAGCTGCCCGATCTCAGCGGGGTCGAGGTGACCCGCCGCCTGGCCGCCGCCGACCCGCCCGTGCGCGTGCTGGTGCTGTCGGCGAGCGGCGAGCAGCAGGACGTCCTCGAGGCGGTCAAGGCCGGGGCGACCGGCTACCTGCTCAAGTCCGCCGCCCGCGACGAGTTCCTGGACGCCGTCCGGCGGACCGGCGAGGGCGACGCCGTCTTCACCCCCGGGCTCGCCGGGCTCGTCCTCGGCGAGTACCGCCGCCTCGCCGCCGCCCCGGCCCGCGAGGACGACGGCGCCCCCAGGCTCACCGAACGCGAGACCGAGGTGCTGCGCCTCGTCGCGAAGGGGCTGACGTACAAGCAGATCGCGCAGCGCCTCGTCCTGTCCCACCGGACGGTGCAGAACCACGTGCAGAACACCCTCGGCAAGCTCCAGCTCCACAACCGCGTCGAGCTCGTCCGCTACGCCATCGAGAAGGGCCTCGACGAGGAGGAGTAGCGCGGGGGCGAACCGCCGTGGCGCCCCCTGCGTCAAATCGCGCAAAAGTGCATCGCGACGGGAGCGCGCCATGGCGGACGAGATCCTGGGCCCCCAGTTGGGGTTCCTCGCGGCCCACATCCTGGTCGGACTCGTGCTTCTGAAGATCCTTCGGAGCCGCCGCGCGGCGGTGAAGCGCGGCACGCCCCCCTTGCGCAGGCTGCACCCGTACGAGGTCGCCTACCTGCACGGCGGCGGGCGGCACGCGATCGCGGCCTCCATCACGGCGCTGCGGCTGGACGGCGCCGTCGACGCCTACGCCGACGGCCGGCTGATGGCCACCGGGCCGTCGGCCTCCGGCCCGCACGCGGCCGGCAAGCCGCTGGACGCGGCCGTGTACGGGGCGATCGCGGTCGGCCGGGCCGGGACGCTCGCCGAGCTGACCGCCGAGCCGGGCGTGCGGGCGGCGCTCGACCAGCTCCGCGACGGCCTCGTCGCGCTGGGCATGCTGCTCGCGCCGAGCGCGCGCCGCCGGTTGCGGACCCTCCAGCTGGTCATGTTCGGCTGGGTGCTGGTCGGCGGGGTCGCCTTCGTCATGACCGACGCCTTCAGCGGGTTCCCGGCCAAGGCCGTGCCGGTGATCGCGCTGATGGGCCTCACCGCCGGTGCTCTCGGCCTCGACACGTCCGGCGAGCGGACGGATGAGGGCAAGCAGGCCGTGGAGCGGCTCAAGGAGTCCGAGACCGGCCTCGATCCGGAGCACACGCCGTCCTACGCCGGGCTGCCGCCCCAGGCCGCGCTCATGGGCGTGGCGCTGTTCGGCACGCCCGCGCTCATGGCGCTCGACCCGACGTTCGCCCAGACCGTGGGGCTCGGCCGCTACCTGGAGATGACCCGGGTCGCGGCCGTCTCCGGGGCCTCGTCGGGGTCGTCCTCCTCGTCGGACGGCCACGTGTGCTCGTCTACCGCCTCGGTGTGCTCGTCGTCCTCCTGCGGTGGCGGCGGCTCGTGCGGCGGCGGAAGCGGCTGCGGCGGCGGGGGCGGCTGCGGGGGAGGCGGAGGCTGCGGCGGTGGCGGAGGCTGCGGCGGTGGGAGCTGACGTGCGGCTGGGCGTGGGGATCGGCTGGCGCCCCGAGATCGCCGGGTTCGTGGGCGCCCTGCCGGGGCTGCGGTTCGCCGAGGTGATCGCCGAGTCGGTGCATCCGGCGGGGCCCGCGCCCGAGCTGCTCGCGCTGCGCGACCGCGGCGCGATGATCGTCCCGCACGGGGTGCGGCTGTCGCTCGGCGGCGCCGAGCCCGTGGCCGCCGAGCGCGTCGCGCACCTGGCCGCCTGCGCCGAGGCGCTAAGCGCGCCGCTGGTGAGCGAGCACGTCGCGTTCGTCCGCGCGGGCGGCGTCGAGGCAGGGCACCTGCTGCCCGTGCCGCGCACCCGGGCCGCCCTGGACGCGCTGACCGCCAACATCCGCCGCACGCAGGCGGAGCTGCCCGTCCCGCTCGCCGTGGAGCCCATCGCCACGCTCTTCGACTGGCCGGACGCCGAGTACACCGAGGCCGACTTCCTGACCGAGCTGCTGGAGCGCACCGGCGCCCTCCTGCTGCTGGACGTCGCCAACGTGTACGCCAACGCCCGCAACCGGGGCGAGGACCCCGTCCGCCTCCTCGACCGCCTGCCGCTCGACCGCGTCGCCTACTGCCACGTCGCCGGCGGCTCGGAAGAGGGCGGGCGGTACCACGACACGCACGCCGCCGCCGTCCCCGCCGAGGTCCTGGACCTGGTCGGGGAGCTGTGCGCGCGGCACCGGCCGCCCGGCCTGCTGCTGGAGCGCGACGGCCGCTACCCGCCCGCCGCGGAGCTGCGGGCCGAGCTGGACGCCATCGCCGCCGCCTCCGGACTGGCGCCCGTCACATGAGCGGGTTCGACGCCGGGCTGGCGGCGGCGCAGGAGGCGCTCGTCCGGGCCATGACGGCGGGCGGGCCGCTCCCGGACGGGTTCGACGCCGGGGCGGTGCGGGCGGCCGCGCACGGGATCCTGCTCAAGCGCGCCGGCGAGGTCGCCCGCGCCTGGCCCGCGCTGGCCGCCTCCTACGGGACGTCCTGGAAGGGGGTCTTCGCGGCGTGGGCGGCCGAGCGCCCGACGCGCGGCTCCTTCCGGGACGGCTGGGACTTCGCGCGCGAGCACCGGGACCGGCTCGCCGGCGACGCGGCGCGGGAACTGGCGCTGGCGGAGGTCCGGTGGTCCTATGACGGGCGGGAGCCGCCGCGCCCGCGCCGGGCGGCGGTGCGGCGCGTGCCCGGGGGAGCGGCGGTGCTGTTCCGGGGGCGGGTCCGCGTCCTGCGCCGGGGCCCGTCCGGCTGAGGCGGCGGTCCGGGCGAACGGTGTGCCGACGGTACCCGCGACGGGCTATGGTCTAGACCAATGTCGGCGCGCCGGGACCTTCGGAGGGCCCGTGCCGCCGCGTGCGGCGACTAGTCTGGAAACCTCGATCGAGGGAGGAGTCCGGTGGCGGGAGAAGGTGACGGCATGCGCGTCGGAGTGCTGACCGGGGGCGGCGACTGCCCCGGCCTGAACGCGGTGATCCGCGCGGTCGTCCGCAAGGGCGTCCAGGTCTACGGCTACGAGTTCGTCGGGTTCCGGGCCGGCTGGCGCGGGCCCCTCGAAGGCGACACCGTGGCCCTCGACGTCCAGGCCGTGCGCGGGATCCTGCCGCGCGGCGGGACGATCCTCGGCTCCTCGCGGACCAACCCGGTCAAGGTCGAGGGCGGCGTCGAGCGGATCAAGGACAACCTCGCCGGCCTCGGCGTGGACGCGCTGATCGCCATCGGCGGCGAGGACACCCTCGGCGTCGCGCGCGAGCTGTACGCCAACGGCGTCAACGTCGTCGGCGTCCCGAAGACGATCGACAACGACCTGAACGCGACCGACTACACCTTCGGCTTCGACACCGCGGTGAACATCGGCATGGAGGCCGTCGACCGGCTGCACACCACCGCCGAGAGCCACCACCGGGCGCTGATCTGCGAGGTCATGGGCCGGCACGCGGGCTGGATCGCGCTGCACGTCGGCATGGCCGCCGGCGCCAACGTCATCCTCATCCCCGAGCGGCCCTTCGACATCGAGAAGGTCTGCGAGTACGTGGAGAGCCGGTTCAAGACCCGCTACGCGCCGATCATCGTGGTGTCGGAGGGCGCGCACCCGATCGACGGCCAGATGCAGCTGCAGACCGGGGAGCGGGACGCGTTCGGCCACGTCCGGCTCGGCGGCATCGGGCAGGCCCTCGCCGACGAGATCGAGAAGCGCACCGGCAAGGAGGCCCGCGCCACCGTGCTCGGGCACATCCAGCGCGGCGGCACCCCCACCGCGTTCGACCGGGTCCTCGCCACCCGCTTCGGCCTCCAGGCCATCGACGCCGTCAAGGACGGCGACTACGGCAAGATGGTGGCCCTCCAGGGCACGAGCATCATCCGGGTCGGGCTCGACGAGGCGACCAAGGAGCTCAAGACCGTCCCGCTGGAGCGCTACTCCGAGGCCGAGGTCTTCTTCGGCTGATCCGCCCCGCGCGGGAACAGGGATTCCGGGTCGCGGTGTTGCCTTCTCTGGGCCACACTGGAAGTTCCCCGCTTCCACCCTGTTCGTCCATCTTGTTCGTTCGACCCTGTTCCCGCCAGGAGGATCCCGCATGACCACGCTCGACACCGCGCCGGCGGACGTCCGGGAGCAGTCGCCGGTCGACGGCGAGCCGTGCGTCCTGCTCAAACTGGGCGAGGTCGTCCTCAAGGGCAAGAACCGCGAGCAGTTCGAGCGCCGCCTCGCCGACAACGTGCGCACCGCCGTCCGGCCGATCGCCCGGGTGGACGTCGTCCGGCGCCACGGCGTCTTCATCGTCCGCAAGCACGACGCTGATCTCGCCACCATGGAGCGGATCGCGCAGCGGATCACCGACGTCATGGGCATCGTCTGGGCGCACCGCGCCTGGCGGGTCGGCAAGGACCTCGCCAGCGTCGAGCGCGCCGCCCTGGAGCTCATGGACGGCCGGACCGGCACGTTCGCCGTCCGCTCGCGGCGCCGCGACAAGCGGTTCCCGATGACCTCCACCGAGCTCGACCGGCACGTCGGCGCGCTCGTCGCCGCCCGCTACGGCCAGCCCGTCCGGCTCAAGGACCCCGAGCACACCCTGTCGATCGAGGTCGACCGCGACGAGGTGTTCGTCTACTCCGGCGGCCTGCCCGGGCAGGGCGGCCTGCCCGTCGGGATGAGCGGCCGCGGCCTCGTGCTGATGTCGGGCGGCATCGACTCGCCCGTCGCCGCGTACCGGATGATGCGCCGCGGCCTGCGGGTCGACTACCTGCACTTCTCCGGCATGCCGTTCACCGGCCCCGAGTCGATCTACAAGGCGTACGCGCTGGTCCGCGAGCTGGACAAGTTCCAGGGCGGGTCCCGGCTGTTCGTCGTGCCGTTCGGCAAGGCGCAGCAGCAGATCAAGTCGTCCGGCGCCGACCGGCTCGCGGTGATCGCGCAGCGCCGGCTGATGCTGCGCACCGGCGAGGTCCTCGCCCGCCGGCTGCGCGGCTCCGCGCTGATCACCGGTGACGCGCTCGGGCAGGTGTCCAGCCAGACCCTCGCCAACATCACCGCGCTGGACGACGCCGTCGAGCTGCCGATCCTGCGGCCCCTCGTCGGCATGGACAAGGTCGAGATCATGGACCAGGCGCGCCGCATCCGGACCCTGACGATCTCCGAGCTGCCCGACGAGGACTGCTGCACCCTGCTCGCGCCCCGCCGGGCCGAGACCCGGGCCAAGATCGGCGACCTGCGCCAGATCGAGAAGCGCCTCGACGTCGGCGAGCTCGCCGACCAGCTCGCCGCGTCCGTCCAGGAGCACCGCCCCGCCTACGGCGCTGTGTAAATTACAGTCTCGGCCCACTACGCTCGCCTAGCGGCTCGCTACGTGACCGTTCCTGGGCGAACGCGGCATCGCTTCGCGATCTGCCCGGTGCCGCTCGCCTCCGGCTTCGCGGCACCGGCCAGGTCACGCGTTCGCGCGCGTGGTGAGGCCATTTCGAGACATGCCCAGGTCGTCCGCGCGGGGCCACTTTGATCCCGCGGTCCGGCGCGCGGCTTCGACCCGGGGTTGTTCGATCTCGCCCCGCCTCGGGCCCGGGGCGTTCCACCCGGCTCGCCTGGCCCGGTGGGCCTGGCAGCCCCGGCCCGGCGGGCCGCATGGTCTGGCGGGTGCTTGGTGGGCGGTGGGTCAGCGGGCGTCGAAGTCCGTGTGGCGTGGGGGCTCGGGGCCGTCCGGGCCCAGCAGGGTGATCCGCTCGATGCGGACGATCCGGAAGCGGCGCCCCGCGACGGCGATGCCGTTGCGGCGCGTGCGGTCCTCCATCAGCTCCGCCGCCTCGGCGAACCGGGCGACGTCCACCGCGGCCGGGCTCTCCACCGCGGGCACCACGTGCCTGAAATAGGTGGCCAGCGAGTCGCGGGCCTGCTGCGGCGCGTCGTACAGCCGGCCCACGGGCCGCCAGCGCCGTTCGCCGCGCTCGGCGACGGTGAACGCGGGCGCCAGCGCGACCGGGGTGAGGAACGCGCCGGACGGCTCGCTCCCCGTGGCCGCCGCCGCGTCCAGCACCTGGCAGAGCAGCTCGGCGGTCGCGAGGTCGGACGCCGGGCCGTCCTCCGGCAGCAGCTCGTACGCGCGGGCGGGCGGGACGCGCCCGGCCGCGGGCAGCGGGTCCAGGTCGGTCGGGCGGGGCGGCTCGGGCCCGTCCGGGCCGGTGCGGACCAGCTGCTCGATCCGCACGATCCGGAACCGCCGCCCGCCCGCGGCCACCTCGTCGGCCGGCTCGTGCCGCAGCGTCCGGGCCGCGGCCGCCAGCCCGCGCGCCGCGCCGGAGCCGGGCGCCGCCCGGTCCTCCAGATGGTCGGCGAGGATCTCGCGCGCGCCCTGCGGCAGCGGGTCGAACGGGGTCACGACCTGCCAGCCGCCCGGAACCTGCTCGGCGGCCGCGAACACGGCCCCCAGGGCCACCAGTTCCGGGTAGGCGGACAGGGCGCGGCGGGCATCCGCCAGCAGCACCGCGGCGACCGGGTCGACCCCGTCCAGGTCCTCCGGGAAGAGCCGCCCCCCGGCGTCACCATCTCCCGTCGTCATGCCGGTCATCATCCTCGCCGCGCCGCGCCCGGCCAATGGTTCAGACCAATTCGTTACCGCCCTGTGCGCCCGGGCGGCGGCCGCCCAGCCGCGCGGGCGCCACGAGGACCACGAGGCTCGCCGCGAGCAGCACGAGGCCGCCCAGCGCCGCGCCGCCCAGCCGCTCGCCCAGCAGGGCCGTGCCGAGCACCGCGGCCACCGCGGGCTCCGCGAGCGTCAGGGTCGTCGCCGTCGTGGCGGGCGTCGTGCGCAGGCCCCGGGCGAACAGCAGGTAGCCGCCGCCCGTGGTGACCACGCCGAGGTAGAGCGCGATGAGCGCGCCGCTCCCGGTGAGCAGCCAGCCCGTCGGCCCGGCGAGCAGGACGGGGAGCAGCGGGACGGCCGCCGCCCCGAACAGCGCCGCGGCGACGGCCCGGTCCTCCTCGCCGCGGGTGATGAGGACGGACGCCACCGTCGCGTACACCGCGTACGACAGCCCGGACAGCAGCGCCAGCCCGATGCCGAGCGGCTCGGCGCCCGCGTCCCGGCCGCCGCCGACGAGCAGCGCGCAGCCCGCGACGGCGCCCGCCGTGGCGAGCGTCCACCGCCCGGTCAGGACGGCCCGGCGCGCGAGCAGCCCGAGCACGCCGCTGAACACGGGCGCGCTCCCGATCGTGACGACGGTGCCGACCGCGACGCCGGTACGGCCCGCGGCGACGAAGAACGCCGTCTGGTAGACGGCGATGGCGACCGCGCCGACGCCGACGAGCGGCAGGTTGCGGCGGTCGCCCAGCAGGCGGCGCAACCCGGCGCCGCCGCGCGTGGACGCGGCGAGGGCCAGCAGCACCAGCCCGCCGATGACGATGCGGACCGCGGCGACCGAGTAGGGGGACGCGCCGTCCGCGAACGTGCGGACGGTGCCGGTCGTCCCCCAGAGGGCGGCCGCCAGCAGGACGTCGGCGCCGCCGCGCCGGGCGCGGGCGGGCGAAGGCTTTTCGGACGCGCGCCGAAGAGAGGTGTTGTGCGACACGGAGAAGGGCTCCTGGGCTCGAATCGGAGAAGAGGGTCCGGATTCGGGGCGCAGGACGGCGCGGCCGGGCGCACGCTCGCGCCGGGCCGTGTCGTGGTCAGCAGGGAATGCGGTCGCCGCGCCCCGTCAGGAGCGCGGCGGTCCGCAATCAGGTGCCCAGTAAGCCATGGTTCAGGACGATACCCGCTCCCGGGTCAGGCGGGTACGGCGGGGACGCGCGGTCACGCGGGGACGGCGTCGGGGTCCTCGCTCCTGGTGAGGGAGCGGCCGACGATCGGGGGCAGGTCGCGGACGAGCTTGGCGAGCTCGCGCAGGTCGCCGTCCACCAGGGCCTGCGGGCCGTCGCACAGCGCGGTCTCCGGGTGCGGGTGCACGTCGATGATCACGCCGTCGGCGCCGACCGCGATCGCCGCGCGGGTCAGCGGCAGGACGAGGTCGCGGCTGCCGCCCGAGTGCGACGGGTCCACGATCACCGGCAGGTGGGAGAGGCGCTGCGCCACCGGAACCGCGGAGATGTCGAGGGTGTTGCGGGTCGCGCGCTCGAAGGTGCGGATGCCCCGCTCGCACAGCACGATGTCGAGGTTGCCGCGCTGCGCGACGTACTCGGCGGCCATCAGCCACTCCTCGATCGTCCCGTTCATGCCGCGCTTCAGCATGACCGGCTTGCCGGACTCGCCGGCCGCCTGCAGGAGGGCGAAGTTCTGCGCGTTGCGGGTGCCGATCTGCAGCATGTCGGCGTAGGAGGCGACGAGGTCGACGTCGGCGGCGTCCACGACCTCGGTGACGATCGGCATGCCGGTCTCCTCGCGGACGTCGGCGAGGATCCGGAGCCCCGCCTCCCCGAGGCCCTGGAACGCGTACGGGGACGTCCGCGGCTTGAACGCGCCCCCGCGCAGCAGCGTCGCGCCCGCGGCCTGCGCCATCTGCGCCGCGCCGAGGGTCTGCTCGGGGGTCTCCACCGCGCACGGGCCGGCGATCAGTGTCATGGTGCCGGGGCCGATCGGCACCCCGCCGACCCGGACGACCGAGCGTTCGCCGTGGTTCTCGCGGCTCACCAGCTTGTAGGGCGCCGAAATGCGGACGACGTCGCTGACGCCGCGCATGCCGCGCAGGTTCAGCGTGCCGAACTGCTGGACGTCGCCCACCAGCCCGACGATGGTCCGCTCCACGCCGCGGCTGATGAAGGCGTCGCCTCCCGCCGTCTCGACCAGTGAGACGACGGCTCTGACATCCGCTTCGCTGGCCTCCGGGGCCATGACGACGACCATGGGTGTGCTGCCTCTCCTTCAGGCCCCGGGAAGCCGGTCCGTCCCCGGAACGGCGAAAGCCCCGGGCCGGCCGGCCCGGGGCTTTCGCCTTCGTGGTCTGTCAGCGCAGCGTCTGGCAGACCAGCCGTCCGGGCTGGTCGAGCCAAAAGAAATACACGACGTTGCGCACGGGCCCAAGCGTAGCCGATGTCCGGACGCGCGGCCCGCACGCACCCCGGATATGGCTCAGGTCACGCCGGATGGCAGGATGGCCGCGTCATGACGCACCCCGAACAGTCCGCGCCGCAGCCGGGCGAACTGCCCCCCGGGCAGTACGTCCCCCGGGGCTGGCCCGTCCTGCACTACGGTCCCGTGCCGAAGTTCCGTCCCAAGGACTGGGACTTCCGCGTCTTCGGCGCCACCGAGTCGGGGGAGCAGCACCGCTGGACCTGGGACGAGTTCGACGCGCTGCCGAAGGCCCGGTCGGTCGCCGACTTCCACTGCGTCACCAAGTTCACGATCCCGGGCAACGAGTGGGAGGGCGTCCCCGGCGCTGCGATCACGGAGCTGGCGCCGCCCGCGCCCGACGTCACGCACGTCATGGTCTGGGCCGAGTACGGCTACAGCGCCAACATCAGGATGAGCGACTTCCTCGCCGAGGGGACGATGTTCGCCACCCACCACGACGGCGAGCGCCTCACGCCCGACCACGGCTTCCCCCTCCGCATCGTCATCCCGCACCTGTACGCGTGGAAGAGCGTGAAGTGGGTCAGGGGCGTCGAGTACCTGGTGAAGGACCGCCGGGGCTTCTGGGAGGAGCGCGGCTACCACAACGTCGCCGACCCGTGGCGCGAGCAGCGCTACTCCTACCAGGAGGACGAGGGCGAATCGCCCCCGCTGTGATTGGTCCGCCGGGCGGGCCGGCCGCGCGGGCCGAGCGTGTCCCATTCGAGACCTCGGTATATCGGCAACAGCCGCACCCGCGGCGATGATAGCCATTACCGTACGTTTCCATGGACCTACCGTCCGTCACAGATGTCGTGGTGTGCGCCGCGGCGGCCGGGGTCAGCGGGGTCTGGGCGCCGCGCAGGTGGTGCCTCCTGCCGCGGCGCGGGCCCGCCGAGCCCGCGGAGTCGGCGGCGTTCGCCGCCCTGCACCTGATCGCGCACGCCGCGCCCCCGCTGCGGGCCGGGCTCACCGGCGACGCGGCGCGCAGGTCGACCCGGCTGCTGCGGGCGCTGCTCGGCGCCGAGGCGGTCGCGATCGTGGCGGTGCGCCCGCCGGACGACCCGGACGGCCCCGACGATCCAGGCGATCCCGCCGAGCCGGACGGTCCGGCCGAGGCGGGGGCGGGCGGGCGCGACGCCCCGCGCTTACTGGCCTGGGACGGCGCCGGCCGCGGCGCCCACGCCGACGAGGCGGTCGCGCACGCGCTGCCGGTCCTGGCCTCCGGCCGGCCCCGGGTCATCGCGCCCGAGCCGCTCGCGTGCGGCGACCCGCGCTGCGGCGTCCAGGTGGCGATGATCGCCCCGCTCACCGTCGAGGGCCGCGTCGAGGGGGCGCTGACCGCGTACTGGCCGAGCCCGTCCACCGCGCGGGTCCGCGCGGTCGGGGAGGCGGCCCGGCTCGTCACCGGCCAGCTCGAACTGGCCGAGCTCGACTCCGCCCGCGTCCGCCTCGCCGAGGCCGAGCTGCGGGCGCTGCGCGCGCAGATCTCCCCGCACTTCGTCTACAACTCGCTGACCACGATCGCCTCGTTCGTCCGCACCGATCCCGAGCGCGCCCGCGGCCTGCTGCTCGACTTCGCCGACTTCGCCCGCTACTCGTTCCGCAACCCGCGCGACTTCACCACGCTCGCCGACGAGCTGCGCTCGATCGACCGCTACCTGCTGTTGGAGCGCGCCAGGTTCGGCGACCGGCTGCGGTGCGACGTCGAGGTCGCGCCGGAGGTCCTGCCGGTCGCCGTTCCGTTCCTGGCGCTCCAGCCGCTCGTGGAGAACGCCGTCCGGCACGGCATGGCGGGCGGGCGCGAGGCGTTCCACATCTCGATCACGGCCCGCGACTCGGGCGCCGAGGCCGCGATCAGCGTCGAGGACGACGGGATCGGCATGGACCCCGAACGGCTCGAGGAGATCCTCTCGGCGCCGCTCGGACGCCCCGGGCCCACCGGCTGGGGGAGCGTGGCGACCCACGACCGGCCGGAGGGCGGCCCCGGCATCGGCCTCGCGAACGTCGACGCGCGCATGCGCCAGGTCTACGGCGAGGAGTACGGGCTCACCGTCGAGACAGCGCTCGGCGCCGGAACCAAGGTCAATCTGCGCGTTCCGAAGTACCGTCCCGGCGTCTTTCCCGACTGAGGGGCGATCCGGGCGACACGCCACTCACTTTTTGGAACCGATTGCGGACAGACGGTAATCGCGGCAAAGTCGCCCTCATGCTGCACGTCCTCGCCGTCGACGATGAACGCCCCGCCCTGGAGGAGCTGACCTACCTGCTCCGCAAGGACCCGCGGATCGGGCGGGTCACCGGGGCGGCGGACGCCTCGTCCGCGCTGCGCGACCTGAGCCGCATGCTCGTCGACGGCGAGCGCCTCGACGCCGTGTTCCTCGACATCCGCATGCCGGGGCTCGACGGGCTCGACTTCACCCGGCTGCTCACCGGGTTCGCCGCGCCGCCGCCCGTGGTGTTCGTGACCGCGCACGACGACTGCGCCGTCGCCGCCTACGAGCTCGGCGCCCTCGACTACCTGCTGAAGCCCGTCCGCCCGGAGCGGCTCGCCGTGGCGGTCGGGCGGGTGGCGTCGGCCGCGCGCCGGACGTCCGGGACCGCGGGGGAGGCCGCCCCCGACCCCGACGACGAGATGATCCCCGTCGAGCTCGGCGGGCGGACGCGCCTGGTGTCCCGCCGCGCGGTGACCCACGTCGAGGCGAAGGGCGACTACGTCCGGCTGCACACCGCCGACGGCGGCTACCTGGTCCGCATGCCGCTGTCGGCGCTCTCCAAGCGGTGGGAGGGGGCGGGCTTCATCCGGATCCACCGCAGCACCCTCGTCGCGGCGGCGCACATCACCGAGCTGCGCTTCGACGGCGGCCGGGCGGCCGTCCAGATCGGCGACGAGCTGCTGCAGGTCAGCCGCCGCCACACCCGCGAGGTCCGCGACCTGTTCGTCCGCAGGTTCCACCAGCCGGACGGGGACCCAGGAGGCCCCGGAGACGCCGGGGAGGGCACCGATGACCGATGAACGCCGCGAGACCGCCGCCGGAGGGGCGGCCGTCCGCCCCCGCGCGCTGCCGCCGGGCACGGCGGAGACCGCCGGGACCGGCGCCGCCGGCGCCGAGGCGCCCGCGGCCGACCAGGCGGACCCCGATCCGCCCGATACCGCCCTGGCCGATCCCGCGCTGCTCGATACGGACCCGGCCGATTCCGACCTGACCGATATCGATGCGGCCCGCGCCGTCCCGCCCCTTCCCGGTCCGCCCATCGGCGCCGCCGAGACCCGCGCCCTCATCCGCACCCAGCTGCGCACCGCCCTCGGCACCGGCGCGTTCGTCATGGCCGTGGTGACGGCGCTCCCGGTGCTGATGGCGCTCGTCCCGGCGGTGGCCCGGGCCCGCGTCCACGGCCTCCCGCTGCCCTGGCTCGTCCTCGCGTTCGGAATCCAGCCGGTCTGGGTCGCGGTGTCGTTCCGCCAGCTCGCCCGGGCCGAGCGCGCCGAGCGCGAACTGGCGAGACCGGCGGGCCGGCGATGACCGCCGTGGCGGTCGCGGCGCTCCTCGCACTGCTGGTGACGACCGCCGCCGTGGGCGCCTACGACCGCCGCTCCGCCTGCGCCGCGGGCGACCTCCTGACCGCCTCCCGGGGCGTCACCCCCTGGCGGAACGCCTCGGCGATCAGCGGCGACTACCTGTCCGCCGCCGCGTTCCTCGGCACCGCCGGGCTGGTGCTCGCCTACGGCGCCGACATGCTGTGGCTGCCGGTCGCGGCGACCGCCGGATACGTCCTGCTCCTGGCGTTCGTGACCGCGCCCCTGCGGCGGTCCGGCGCCTACACCGTCTCCGACTTCGCCGAGTGGCGGCTCGGCTCACCGGCCGTGCGGCGCATCGTCACCTGCTGCGTCTGCTTCATCGGCTGGTTCTACCTGCTGCCCCAGTTCCAGGGCGCGGGCGTGACGCTGCGCGTGATGACCGGCGCCCCCGTGTGGGCGGGCTGGGCCGTCGTCGTCGCGGTCACGCTGCTGCTGGTCACCTCCGGCCGGATGTACAGCATCACCGCCGTCCAGAGCTTCCAGTTCTGGGTGAAGGTGGTCGCCCTCGCCGTGCCCGCCGCGGCGCTGCTGCTCATGTGGAACATGGACGGCCGTCCCGACCCCGCGGGCGAGGGGCCCGCGCGGTTCGAGCACACCACCCGGGTCCACGTGCGCACCGAGGTCGAGGTGGTCGCCCCCGCCGCCGTCCTCGTCACCGCCCGCGGGCGCGTGGACGGCGTCCGCCGCGACGGCGGGGCGATGACCCTCACCGCGGGCCGGCACGCCATCGGCCAGGCCACCGAGGTGGTATTCCCGGCCGGTGCGCCGGTGCCCCATGCCGAACGCCTGCCCGTCCAGGACGGCGAGACCTGGGCCGCCCCGTTCGGCCGCGGCCAGGAGCACGGCCTCTACCGCACCTACTCGGCGCTCCTGGGCATCCTGCTCGGCACCATGGGGCTGCCCCACATCCTCATGCGCTTCTACACGAACCCGAGCGGAAGCACCGCCCGCCGCACGGCGGCGCTGGTGCCGGTCCTCCTCGCGCTCTTCTGGGTCTTCCCCGCCATCTACGCGGCCATGGGACGCCTCTACGCGCCCGAACTGCTGATGACCGGCGACACCGACGCGACCGTCCTGCTGCTGCCCCAGCGCGTCCCCGGACCGGCCGGAGCGCTGCTCACCGCGCTCATCACCCTCGGCGCCTTCGCCGCGTTCATCTCCACCTCCTGCGGCCTCGTCGTCGCCATCGCCGGGACGGTCACCCAGTGCGCCCGCCGCAGAGGCACCGCGTCCTTCCGCACCGCCACGGTGCTCGCGCTCGCCGTCCCGCTCGTCCTGCTCCCCAGGATCGGCGCGCAGAGCGCCGCGGGCCTCGTCGCCCTCGCCCTGTGCGTGTCGGCGTGCTCCCTGTGCCCGCTCCTCGTCCTCGCCATCTGGTGGCGCGGCCTGACCGCCGCAGGCGCCGCAGCCGGCCTGCTCGTCGGCGGCGGCCTCGCCGTCGCGGCCGGTGTCCTGCACCTCTACGAGGTCCCCCTGACCGGCTGGCCCGCCGCCGCCGTGGCCGAGCCCGCCGCGCTGGTCGCCCCCGCCGCGTTCGCCGTCATGGTCGCCGTGTCCCTCCTGACCCGCCGCCGCGTCCCCCGCCGCGCCGACCGCGCCCTGACGAGACTGCACCTCCCCGAGGACGTGTACGCGCGTTGAGTCCCGCCTTGCGGCTTTTGCGACGCCCCCACCTGCCGCGACCCGGCAGCGGGAACCGCTCGTCCCGCCCCACGGACCGCTCATCGAATGACTACGCTCCGTATATCTCTGACTACACACCGTTCATCGAGTGCCGGGTCGTCTTGGGGCCCACAGGCGGCGCCGCCCCTCTAGTGTTCTCAGTGGCACCACACGCCACACCGCCCAAGGAGGGGCGGGCGGTCCCCGGCCGCGAACCCTCCCACAAGAGCAAATCCGGAGATCCGGCGCCACATGCCGGATCGTGAGTCGCAGGATCCCGTACCGGGGGGGTGGGATCCCGCGACCTGTGGCTCGGGCGTCGCTGAACAGTCGGGGGGTTGTCCAGCGGCGCCCGAGCTCTTATTTATTGCTTTTTCTCCTCCTTCGGGCGCTGGGCGCCCTCCATCGTCGATAAAAGCGGGCGATCGCTGGCATCGCTCCGTCTCGCCTTGCGGCTCGCTTCGCGATCAGATTCTTGCTTCGCTCGAAACTGCCTTCGGACGCGATCGCACCACTCCGGTTGTCGCGGGGTGCTGTAGCGGCTGAGGTAGTTGCAGTAGTTGGTTGCTGTGGGCGGCCACTGCCGCCTCCCACATGAGTGCGTCCCTCGGTCATCGAGGTACTACGGGCGCTCGCGGCAGTCACGCCCAGCGGCGATGGACGGGATCTGTTGGCGGGCGGGTGTCCAGCCCCAGAGGCGCCGTCCGTCTGGCGACTGGGCCAGCGGGGCGGCGACGGCGGCAGCGACAGCCCTCAGGATTCGCGGCGCCCGGGCAGCAAACCCACTACTGCAACGACCTCAGCCGCCAGAGCAACCACGCAACGACCTGGGGCCTGCGATCGCGTCCGAAGGCAGATTCGAGCGAAGCAAGAATCTGATCGCGCAGCGAGCCGCAAGGCGAGCCGGAGCGATGCCAGCGATCGCCCGCTTTTTCCGACGATGGAGGGCCGCCAGGCCCGAAGGAGGAGAAAAAGCAATCAGGAACGGAGCCGCTTCAGGGTTTCTATGTCTTTGGCGTGGGGGGCGGGGGCTCGGCCTGGGGTTTCGATTATGAAGGGGACGCCTGTGGTCGCGGGGTGGTTGAAGAGGTCGGCGAAGGGGGGCTCGCCTATTTGGCCGGCGCCTATGTTCTCGTGGCGGTCCTTGGCGGAGGCGCAGGCGTCCTTGGAGTCGTTGGCGTGGACCAGTTTCAGGCGGCCCTCGCCTACCGCGGCGACCAGGGCGTCGAGGGTGTCCTTGGCGCCGCCGGGGGCGGTGAGGTCGTGGCCGGCGGCCCAGGCGTGGCAGGTGTCGAAGCAGACGCCGAGCTTCGGGTGGTGGTCCAGGCGCTCGAAGAAGGGGCCCAGGTCCTGGACCTTGGCGCAGAGCATGTTGTTCTGGCCGGCCATGGGTTCCAGGAGCATGTCGGGGCCGTCCTCGGGGATCTCGTCGAGGAGGGGGAGGACGTGGTCGCGGATCTGGGCCATGGCCTCGTCGTAGGTCCGGGTCACGGCGGAGCCGGTGTGGACGACGACGCCGCGGGCGCCGATGGCGCGGCCCCGGGTCAGGGAGTGGCGGACGGCCGCCAGCGACTTCTCCAGCGTCTCCGGAGTGGGGGAGCCGAGGTTGACCAGGTACGGGGCGTGCACGTAGACGGGGAGGCCGCCGTCCCGGAGCTTGGCGTCCTCGGCGGGCTTGCCCTCCGGCAGGGCCCAGCCGCGCGGGTTGGAGACGAACACCTGGACCGCCTCGGCGCCGATCTCCGCGGCGTACTTCAGGCCGCCGGTGGCGAGGCCGCCGGCAACGGGCACGTGTGCCCCGACGGGGCTGATGGGTGAGGTCATGGCGCGTTCAGACTAGCCGCTCAGGGACCCCGGACGATCGTGATGGTGGAGCCGCGCGGGGCCTCGCCGCTGTTCGGGGACTGGAAGCGCACGGTGTTGCCGCCGAAGCCCGTCACGTTCACCCGGAAGCCGGAGTCCTCCAGGGCGCGCTTGGCCTCGCCCACGCGGCGGCCGGTCAGGTCCGGGACGGGGACGTTCTGGTTGCCGTCGCCGTCCTTGCAGCCGAGATGGACGTCGCCCACGTCGAGGATGCAGTCGCGCTTGTTGACGACGATGGTGACCTCGTCGCCGCGGGAGACGCCGGTGCCCTCGGACGGGTCCTGGCTGATCACCGTGTCGGGCTGCTTGCCGTCCACCTGCTTCTTCTGGACGGTGACGTTCAGGCCCATCGAGCGCAGCTGGTTGGCGGCGGAGTCGCCGTTCTGGCCGAGGAGGCCGGGCATCGACATGCCGCTGGAGACGACGACGGCGACCGGCTCGTCGGGGGACTGCTTCTCGCCCGCGCCCGGGTCGGTGCTGATGACGTCGCCCCTGGCGACGGTCTGCGAGGGGGTGCTGCTCGTCCGGCCGACGGTGAAGCCCTTGTCCTCCAGGGTCTTCTTGGCGTCGGCGACGGACTTGCCCTCGACGTCGGGCACCTCGCGCGGCGTGATGCCCTTCGACGGCGTGAGCGTGACCGTCTGGCCCTTGGCGACGCGTGCCCCGGCGGGCGGGTCGGACTTGGCGACGCCGCCCTTGTGGACGCGGTCGCTGTAGACCGCCTTGGCGGTGCGCACGTCCAGCCCGTCGGACTCCAGCTGGTCGCGGGCGTCGGCGACCTTCATCCCGATGATCGAGGACGGGACGTGCTCGTACTGGCCGGACGTCTGGTACCAGACGGCCCAGCCGAGGATGACGGCCGCGACCAGCCCGATGGCGACCATGACGTAGCGGCCGGTCAGGGCGCCGATCGCGCGGTCGGTGCGGGTGGGGCGCGGGACGTACTCGGGCGCCATGGTGTCGGCGTCCAGGAGGGCGGTGCGGCCGTGGGCGGGCGGCGGCGCCTCCAGCACGCTCGTGGCGTTGCGGGACGACTCCTCGACGCGCCGGTCGAAGTCGCGCGGCAGGCCGCCGAACACCTCGGCGACCTCGGCCAGGTACTGGTTCGCGTCCTGCGGGCGGCGGGCCGGGTCGTGGCTCGTGGCGTCGGTGACCAGGGCGTCCACCCGCGCGGGGATGCCGGGGACGACGCTCGACGGCGGCGGCACCGTCTCGTTCACGTGCTTGTAGGCGACGGCGAGGGGCGTGTCGCCCTGGTGCGGCAGCCGCCCGGTCATCAGCTCGAACAGCATGGTCCCGGCGGCGTACACGTCGGAGCGGACGTCGGCGTTGCCGGACAGCACCTGCTCGGGCGCCAGGTAGCCGACCGTTCCGATGATCATGCCGGTCTTGGTCATCTTGCTCGCGGTCTCGGCCCGCGCGAGGCCGAAGTCGGCGACCTTGACCTGGCCGTCCTCGGTGATCAGCACGTTCTCGGGCTTGACGTCGCGGTGCACCAGGCCGGCCCGGTGCGCGGCGCCGAGCGCGGCCAGCACCGGCTGCATGATCTCCAGGGCGGCGCGCGGGCCGAGCCTGCCGAGCGAGTTCAGCGCGTCGCGCAGGGTGCGGCCGGCGACGTACTCCATCACCAGGTAGACGTGCTCGCCGTCGGTGCGCTGGTCGTAGACGGCGACGACGTTCGGGTGGGACAGCGCCGCGGCCGCCTTGGCCTCGCCGATGAAGCGGGCGACGAAGTCCTCGTCGGAGGCGAGCCCCGCGTGCATCACCTTCAGCGCGATGACGCGGTCGAGCCGGAGGTCGCGCGCGAGGTAGACCGTGGCCATGCCGCCGCGGGCGATGCGGGACTCAATGCGGTAGCGCCCGTCGAGCACCCGCCCGACGAGTGGATCAGCAACCGTCGTGTCCATCGATGCGAGTTTACGGGTGAATCCCCGCGGATCTCATCACTCGCGAGTATGAGCATCGACGAGTCCCGAGGGCGACTCGTCCGGGGCGGCGGGTGCGGGAGCGACGGGCGGGACGCGGCGGCGGAGCGTCCGCGTGCTGCGGGAGACGGCCACGCCGGTGAGGCACAGCAGCCCGCCGCCGAGGGTGACCAGGCCGGGGACCTCGTCCAGGAACAGCCACGACATCAGCACCACGAGGGCGGGCGCGGCGTAGGTGGTGGCGCCCATCTTCCCGGCGGACGTGCGTGCCAGCGCGTACCCCCAGGTCGTGAAGGCGAGCGCGGTCGGGAAGACGCCCAGGTAGACCATGTTGAGGGTGGCGCCCGCGGGGGCGTCCGCGGCCTGCGAGACGAGCTGCCCGGAGAAGGGCAGGCAGGCCACCGTGCCGATCGCGCAGGCGAACGTGGTGAACTGGAGCGACGACGCGTGCCTCAGCGCGGGCTTCTGGGCGACGACGCCCGCGGCGTAGGTGACCGCGGCGGCCAGGCAGAGCAGGACCCCGCCGACGGACGAGCGGCCGTCGCCCGACATCGACAGCCCCACGACGGCGGCGCCGGTGAACGAGACGGCCATGCCGAGCACCAGCCGGGACGACAGGCCCTCCTTCAGCAGCCAGCCGCCGAGCAGCGCGATGAGGATCGGCCCGATGTTGACGACGAGGGCGGCGGTGCCCGCGTCCACGAGCTGCTCGCCCCAGTTCAGCACGACCATGTAGCAGCCGAACCACAGGAGGCCCGCGGTGACGATGCCGGGCCAGGCCGCCTTGGGCGGCAGGCCCTCGCGCCGGACGAGCCAGAGCGCCCCCAGCACGACCGTCCCGGAAAGGAGGCGGCCGAGGGCGAGCGCGCCGGGGCTGTACTCGGAGCCCGCGCTGCGGATCGCGACGAAGGCCGAGGCCCAGAACACCACTGTGACCGTTGCCGCCGCCACCGCGAGTTTGTCGACGCGCGCGCCGCTGTTCTGCTGCATGTCACGCACCTTAGGTAGGGGACGTTTCCACCGACACCGAAGTGATTCGCGCGGTTGCGGGCCAGTGGACGGATTCAGTCTGTGGTGCCCGACATTTCAGGTCTAGCGAATATTTCTACACGTGGGTCTTTAGCAGCGCTACGACGTCGCCAGGCCCTCGAACGGGGAGGACGCCTGGGCGTAGCGGCGCTTGGGGATGCGTCCGGCGAGCCGCGCGAGCCGCCCCGCCTCGACCGCGTGCCGCATCGCGGCGGCCATCCGCGCCGGGGACTGCGCGCGGGTGACGGCGGTCGCGAGGAGCACCGCGTCGCAGCCGAGCTCCATGGCGAGGGCCGCGTCCGACGCCGTGCCGAGCCCCGCGTCGAGGATCACCGGGACGTTCGCGCGCTCCACGATCAGCTCGATGTTGTGCGGGTTGCGGATGCCGAGCCCCGATCCGATCGGGGAGCCGAGCGGCATCACGGCGGCGCAGCCGAGCTGCTCCAGGCGGTGCGCCAGCACCGGGTCGTCGCTGGTGTAGGGCAGGACGGTGAAGCCGTCGTCGACGAGCTGCTCGGCGGCCTCGACCAGCTCGATCGGGTCGGGCAGCAGCGTGCGCTCGTCGGCGATCACCTCCAGCTTGACCCAGTCGGTGCCGAGCGCCTCCCGGGCGAGCTTGGCGGTCAGGACGGCCTCGCCCGCGGTGAAGCAGCCGGCGGTGTTCGGCAGCACCCGGATGCCGCACTCGGCCAGCACGTCCAGCACCGAGCCGCGCGCGGCCGGGTCCACGCGGCGCATCGCGACCGTGGTGAGCGCGGTCCCCGACGCGGTGAGCGCCTCGCGCAGCACCGCCATGCTGGGCGCCCCGCCCGTGCCCATGATCAGCCGCGAGCCCAGCTCCTCGCCCGCGATGACCAGCCCGTCGGCGCCGGTTCCGTTCCTCGTGTCCATCCTCACCCTCCCTGGACCGCGGTCAGCACCTCGACGCGGTCGGCGTCCTTCAGGGGCGTGGCCTCCCAGGCCGAGCGCCGGACGACCTCGTCGTTCAGGGCCGCCGCCACGCCCGTCGCCGCGGCCGTGACGGACGCGACGACCTCGGCCACGCTCGCGCCCTCGGGCAGCTCGCGCGGCTCACCGTTGACGATCACCTTCATGCGCTCACCTCGGGGGAGAAGCGGTCGGGGGCGAACGGCCCGGCGACCTCGGGGACGGGCCCGTCCAGCAGCATCGCGGACAGGATGTCGGCGCTCACCGGCGTGAGCAGGATGCCGTTGCGGAAGTGCCCGGTGCCGACGAACAGCCCGGCCAGCGCGGTCGGCCCCATCACGGGCGCGTTGTCGGGGGAGCCGGGCCGCAGCCCGGCGGTGACCTCCGCGAACTCCAGCTCGGTGATGCCGGGCAGCAGCTCGCGGGCGTCACGAAGCAGCTCCCACAGCCCGCCGGCGGTGACGCGCGTGTCGAAGCCCAGCTCCTCCTGCGTGGCGCCGAGGACGATCTCGCCGTCCGGGCGCGGCACCAGGTAGACCGAGGACCCCCTGACGAGGCCGCGGGTCGGCCGCCGCAGGAACGGCGTCCGGGTGCGCAGCCGGATCACCTGCCCCTTCACCGGGCGGACGGGTGGAACGGTCCCGGGGGGCAGCCCGCCGACGTCGCCCGACCACGGGCCCGCGGCCAGCAGCACCCGGTCCGCGCGGATCACGGTGCCGTCGTCCAGGCCGACGCCGGTGGCGGCGTCGTTCTCCACGACGACGCGCGCGGCCCGCCGCCGGACGAGCCGGACGCCCAGCCGCTCGCACGCGGCCAGCAGCGCGGGGGCGAGCCTGCGGGGGTCGACCGATCCGTCCCGCGGGGCGAGCAGGCCGCCGCGCACGCCGGGCGCGAGCATCGGCTCCAGCCGCCGGCACTCCCGGCCGGTGAGCGCCTCCGCCGGGATGCCGAGGTGCTCCTGGAAGCGGCGCAGGTCGTCCAGGTACCGCAGGTCGTCGGAGTCGAACGCGACCTCGATGATCCCGTCGGCGCGGTAGCCGGTCTCCAGGCCGGTCAGCTCCTCCAGTTCCGCGACGAACGCGCCGTAGCGGTCGCGGGAGGCGAGGCCGAGCCGCAGCAGCGGCTCCTCGCCGTAGTTCAGCTCGCTGACGGGGGTCAGCATGCCCGCCGCGACGGAGGAGGCGCCCGACGCGGGCGCGGGGTCGACGAGGGTGACGGCGGCGCCGCCGGCGGCGGTGCGCCAGGCGGTGGCCAGGCCGACCACCCCGGCGCCGATGATCGCTATCTCCATGCGCGCTCCCTTCGCCGGCATGATCCGGATCAGGTCCTGGCGGTCGGCGGCCCGGTCAGCCGCCCTCTCAGCCCGGTCGCACCGGACTCCCGCGCTTTGTTCTGTTCTGTGCAGGTTTCTGCTCGTCACCACCTTACGACCTCGGGGGAGCGGGCGGCTGATTGGACACCTGTCCACCCACCTGTCCGTCCGCGGAACGCGGGCCGTTAATGTGGCCTTCCATGGACAGGGTCATCGTCGTGGGTGGTGGGCTGGCCGGCGTGCGCGCCGTGGAGGCCCTGAGGAGCAAGGGGTACGAGGGCGCGCTGACCCTCCTGTCGGCGGAACGGCACCGGCCCTACGACCGGCCGCCGCTGTCGAAGGCCGTCCTCGCGGGAGAGTCCGACGACACGACCGTCGACGCCGACTGGGACGCGCTGCGCTGCGAGCTGCTGCTCGGCGAGCGCGCCACCGGGCTGCGGCTGGACGAGCCCGGACGCGGCGGGACGGTGGCCTCCACGGCGGGCGACCTCCCCTTCGACGGCCTGGTGATCGCGACCGGCGCCGCCCCGATCACCCTGCCCGGGGACGGGCGCCAGCACGTGCTGCGCACCATCGACGAGGCCCGCGACCTGCGCGCCCGGCTCGTCCCTGGCGCCCGCATCGTGATCGTCGGGGCGGGCTGGATCGGCGCCGAGGTCGCCACCACCGCGGCCCGCAAGGGCTGCGCGGTCACCGTCGTGGAGGCGGCCGACACGCCCCTCGCGGGCGCCGTCGGGCCCGAGGTCGGCGCGCTCACCGCCCCCTGGTACGCGGAGGCCGGCGTCGAGCTGCGGACCGGGGTCAAGGTCGCCGAGGTGCGCGAGGGCGGCCTCGCCCTCGCCGGGGGCGGGCGCATCGACGCCGACGAGGTGGTCGTGGGCATCGGGGTCAGGCCCGTCCTGTCGTGGCTGGAGGGCTCGGGGCTGCTGCTGGAGCGCGGCGTCGTGACCGACGGCTCGTTCCGGACCTACGCGGGCGAGGAGTCCCCCGGCGCGCTGCGCCCGGACGTCGTCGCGGTCGGCGACTGCGCCGCCTGGTGGTCGCAACGGTACGGGCGGCGGCTCCTCGTCGAGCACTGGGACACCGCCCTGAACGCCCCCGAGACCGCCGCCCTCGCCCTCCTCGGCCAGGAGGCCGTCTACGACGCCGCGCCGTACTTCTGGTCGGAGCAGTTCGGCCGCATGGTCCAGTACGCGGGCGACCACTCGGCGTCCGAGCGGCTCGTGCGCCGGGGCGACCCGTCCGGCCGCAAGTGGGCGCTGGTGTGGCTGACCGGCGACCGCCTCGACGCGGTCCTCACCGTCGACCGGCCCCGCGACCTGGTGCAGGCGCGGCGGGTGATCGCGGCGGGGACGCCCGTGGATCCGGAGGCGATCGCCGACCCGGACGTGCCCGTCCGGCAGGCCGTTCGCGGATAGCGATCGGCGATGGAGGGTAACGGCTGCGCACCGGGTTTGAGTCTTCCGAAGGCGTGGTAGCAAGGGGGCGTGACGCAGATGCACGCAACCGTTGACAGCGCACTGGACCCCCGCACCGACGCCCTGGCCGGCGAGTGGCTCACCCTCAAGGAGACCGCCGACAGGCTCGGGATCAAGCCCAACCGGATCAAGCAGCTCATCCACGAGCACCGCATCCTCGCGGTGCGCCGGGGCGGGGAGCCGATGGTCCCCGCGGCCTTCATCAAGGACGGCCAGGTCATCAAGGGTCTGCCCGGCACGCTGACCCTCCTGTCGGACGCCGGCTTCGACGACGCCGAGACGATCCGGTGGCTGTTCACGGCCGACGACACGCTGCCGGGGACGCCGGTGGACGCGCTCACCGAGAACCGGGGGACCGAGGTCCGCCGGCGCGCCCAGGCGCTCGCCTTCTAGGCCGCCTCCGGCGCCGTACGACGCACGTGACACGATCGCGGGGTCGCGCGCGGCAGGTCAGCACGCGCGCGATCCCTTGATCATCTGTGGAAAGGACGTTCCCCGGCCGTGTCCAGGCATCTCCCGACCGAGCGCGCGGTCGCGCTGCGCGCCCGGCTCAGCCGCGCCCGCCTCTACCTCTGCACGGACGCGCGGGAGCGCCAGGGGGACCTGCCGGCCTTCCTCGACGCCGTGCTCGCGAACGGCGTCGACATCGTCCAGCTCCGCCAGAAGGGCCTGGAGGCCCGGCAGGAGACGGCGCACCTGGAGGTGTTCCGCGCGGCGTGCGAGCGGCACGGGGCGCTCCTGGCCGTCAACGACCGGGCCGACATCGCGCACGCCGTCGGCGCGGACGTGCTGCACCTCGGCCAGGACGACCTGCCCGTGCCCGCCGCCCGCGAGATCGTCGGCGGCGACATGCTGATCGGCCGGTCGACGCACTCCGGGGAGCAGGCGTCGGCGGCGGCGACCGAGCCCGGCGCCGACTACTTCTGCGCGGGCCCGGTGTGGCCCACGCCGACCAAGCCCGGCCGTCCCGCGCCCGGCCCCAAGCTGCTGGAGTACGTCGCGGCGCAGCGCGTCGCGCGGCCGTGGTTCGCGATCGGCGGCATCGACCTCGGCAACCTGGACGAGGTCCTCGCCGCGGGCGCGGAGCGCGTCGTGGTGGTCCGGGCGATCACCGAGGCCGACGACCCGGGCGCCGCCGCGGCGGAGTTCGCGCGCCGGCTGGCCGCCCGGCCGCTCGGCACGGTCTGACCGGAACGATCGGAACAGCACGGGCGGATCCGCGCGAATTGACGCGGATCACGGTGCGGGCTCCGGCCGGATCGCCGACAATGGGGATCATGAGCGTGGGACCCGACGACGACCGCACGGTCGAGCTTGACGACGACCTGGAGATCCTGCCGGACCAGACGTCCGACGACACCGACACCGGGTGGGGCGAGTGGCGCGCCGGCGGCGACGACGACTCGCGCCTGCTGGAGGACCGCCCGCCGCACTGGTGACGGGGCCTTCTGCCCGGACCAGGACGCCGCTCGGACCAGGACGCCGCTCGGACCAGGACGCCGCTCAGACCAGGACGCCGAGCAGGAACCCGGCCGCCACGACGGCGCCGAGCGCGACCATCATCCGCCACCGGTAGCGCGGGATCCGCGTCGGGCGCGGCTTCGGCGCCGGGGCCTGCCCCTCGCGCAGCGCCCGGACGATCTGCGGCGCCGTCGGGCGCGCGGCGGGGTTCTTGTCCAGGCAGCGGGCCGCGAGCTCGCGCAGCGGGCCCTCCATGTCGCCGAGGTCGGGCCGGCGCGACGTCACGCGCCGCATCACGGCCGCGCTCGGCCCGGTCCCGAACGGCGGGCGCCCCGTCGCGGCGAACACCATCGTGGCGCCCCACGCGAACACGTCGGCGGGCGGCCCGACCGGCTCGTCCTCGATCTGCTCGGGCGCCATGTAGGCGGGCGTCCCGACCGGGCCGGTGGTCAGCGGGGTCGCGTCGGCGGTGCGGGCGATGCCGAAGTCGATGACCTTGGCGCCGTCCGGGCCGAGCAGCACGTTCCCGGGCTTGAAGTCGCGGTGCACGATCCCGGCGCGGTGGATCGCGGCGAGCGCGGCGGCGGTGCGCAGCGCGAGCTTGCGGAGCCGCGGCGGGGCGAGCGGGCCGCGGTCGGCGACGACGTCCTGGAGCGAGGGCCCCTCGACGAACTCGCTGACGATGTAGGGGCGGTCGCCGGTCATGTCGGCGTCGAGGACGCGGGCCGTGTGCCGCCCGGACACCCGCAGGGCCGCGTCCGCCTCCTTGACGAAGCGGCTGCGCGCCCGCTGCCCGGCCGCCACGCCGCCGCGCAGCAGCTTGACGGTGACGAGCTCGCCGTCGCCGTCCCGGCCGAGGTAGACGACGCCCTGGCCGCCCTCGCCGAGGCGTCCGAGCAGCGTGTACTCGCCGAGGCCGCGCGGGTCGTCGGGACCGAGCGGGGCGTCGGGCCGGTGGTCGCAGCCGTGCGCGGGCCGGGACGCGCCGCGTCCGGGCCCGGGGCGCGCCGCGGCGGGCCGGCCGGCGTGGCCCCGGTCGGTGCGCGCGGCGCGGCCGGGGCGGTTGGAAGAGGAACGCGGGGGATGGGGGTCCGTCCTCCCGCGGGAGGTGTCGTGCGGCACTGGGGGACTCCGACTCGGCGGGGGCGGACGAAGATCTCCCCATTTGTACCCTGTAACCGGGGAGCGGGACAGCGGAACGGCGATCTTCGCCGTCAGCGGCACGTCCCGAGCGTCCCGGTCCGCGCGATGCGCCGGGACGAGTCGCCCACCATGATCTTGTAGCAGCCGGGGGCGACCTTCCACGCCTTCGCCGCCTGGTTCCAGTAGGCGAGCGAGCGCGGCGACAGCGGGAACGTCACCTTCGCGCTCTGCCCGGGCCCGAGGGCGACCTTGGCGTACCCCTTGAGCTGCTTGGGCGGCTGCGGGACCTCCACTCCCGGCGACGGCATGCCGATGTAGAGCTGCGGCACGGCCACGCCGGCGCGCCGGCCGGTGTTGGTGACCGTCACCCGCACGGCCTTGGAGGACACGGACAGCCCGCCGTAGGCGAACGTCGTGTAGGACAAGCCGTGCCCGAACGGGAACCGGGGCGCGATGCCCTTCGCGTCGTAGTGCCGGTAGCCGACCATGACGCCCTCGGAGAACGTGGCGCTCTTGCCGAGACCGGGGTACTGCGCCGGGTTCCCGGACGCGGGCGCGTCGTTCTCGCTGACGGGGAACGTCACGGGGAGCCGCCCGCCGGGGTCCACGTCCCCGTAGAGGACGCGCGCCAGGGCGTCCCCTGCCTCCTGGCCCGGGTACCAGGCTTCGACGATGCCCTTCACCTGCCCGGCCCAGGGAGTCAGCACGGGCCCGCCCGTGTTCAGCACGACGATCGTGTTGGGATTGGCCTTGGCGACCTCGGAGATCAGTCCGTCCTGGTCGCCTCTGAGCGGGTCGCCGCACTGCAGCGTCAGGCACGACTTGTCGAAGAACTCGCCCTGGCTGTCGGTCGCGAACACGATGGCGAGGTCCGCGCCGCGGGCCGCCTCGGCGGCGCCCCCGCGGTCGTCGCCGTCATGGTAGGTGACCTTGGTTCCGGTCCCGGCGCGGCGGGCGATGCCGTCCTGCGCGCTCACGGCCCCGAACGGGACGACCTTCGCCGAGCCGAAGCCGCTCGGGCTCTGCCGGGCGGCCCGGCCGATCAGCGCGATCGACCTCGGGGCCGAGAGCGGCAGGACGCCGTCGTTCTTCAGCAGCGTGATCCCGCCCTCCTCGATGGCCCGCGCCGCGTTCCGGCTGCCCGTCCGGTCGATGCGGGTGAGGTCGTTGGGGTACGCCTGCCGGTCGAACACGCCGAACCGGAACATCGTCCGCAGGATGTTGCGCACGTGCGCGTCGATCGTCGCCTGCGCGACCTTCTTCTGTGCGACGGCCGACTTCAGCAGGAGCGCGTTGTACCTCCTGCCCATCGGCAGTTCCATGTCGAGGCCGCCGTTCGCGGCGCCGGCGGCGTCCTGCGCGGCGGTGTGGTCGGACGGCACGAACCCCGTGAACCCCCACTCCGACCGCAGGATCCCGTTGAGGACGGCGCCGTCCTGGCAGGCCCACCGGCCGTTCAGCCGGCCGAACCCGCACATCACCGTCGCGGCGCCCGCGTCCTTCACCGCGGCCTCGAACGGCGGCAGGTAGATCTCGCGGAGCGTGCGCGGGTCGACGTTCATGCCGAGCGACAGCCGGTCGGTCTCCTGCGTGTAGACGGCCATGTGCTTGACCGAGGTCATCACGCCCTGCGCCTGCGCGCCCTGGATCCACGGCACGCCGAGGGTCGCCGACAGGTAGGGGTCCTCGCCGAAGCCCTCGAACGTCCGGCCGTTGCGGGGCGTGCGCAGGACGTCCACGGTCGGGCCGAAGACCAGGTCGTTGCCCCGGTGCCGCGCCTCCCACGCGACCGTCCCGCCGTACAGCCGGGCGGCCTTCGGGTCGAAGGCCGCGGCGAGCGCGATCGGCGCGGGCAGCGCCGTCGCCTTGCCCTGCCGGACGCCCGCCGGCCCGTCGGCCATGAGGACCGGCGGGACGCCGAGCCGGGGGATCCCGCCGGCGGTGTCGGCGTGGGCGTCCTCGGAGAACCCGCCGAGCGGTCCGCCGAACGGGTCGTCCGCCGCCAGCAGCGCGATCTTCTCGTCGGCGGTCAGCCGCGGCAGCAGCAGCGCCGCCCGCCGGTCGGGCGCCAGCGCGGCGTCGCACCACGGCCGCGAGGCCGGGTCGCCGCAGCGCCCGGCCGCCGCCCGCGCCTCGCCGGGCGCGGAGGCCGCGGTCAGCACCGCCGTCAGCGCCAGCGCGGAGGCGACCGCGAGCGCCCCCGCCGGCCCGCGCCCGGGCCTCGTCCCCCTCATCCGCCCGCCCCGTCCTCGTGCTGGACCCGCAGGGCGTTCAGCGCGAAGGCGACCATGTGGTAGTGGCCGATCAGCATCACCAGCTCGATCAGCTCGCGCTCCCCGAAGCGCGTCGACAGCTCCGTCCACGTCGCGTCGCCGACCGTGCCGTGCTCGTGCAGTTCGTCCGCGGCGGCCAGCACCATGCGGTCGCCGCCGCTCCAGCCGTGCTCGTCCGGATCCTTCCGGAGCGCGGCGATCTCGTCCTCGGTGAGCCCCGCGTCCAGCGCGACCCGCCGGTGGTGGTCCCACTCGTACTCGCAGGAGCGGTGGTGCGCCGTCCGCAGGATCGCGAGCTCGCGGTCGCGGGCGCCCAGCGTCCCGTTCATCAGCAGCATCGAGCCGAGCCCGATCCACGACCGGAACAGCTCCGGGTGCCGGGCGAGCGTGGTGATGACGTTCAGCGGGCCGATCGTGTCGGTGACGGCCTTGACCACGTCGTCCCACTCCTGCTCGGGGAGCGGGTCGACGCGCGGGACGCGTTCTCCTGGGGTGGCGGCGCACATGGCGACATTTCTGCCACCAATTGGTGGGAAAGTTCTAGTGCGCCGCGAAAACTTGGCCGGATCGTGTCACGGGGGACTTCGGCGCCCTACCGGGACCGCCGCGCCGGAAGCGGCTCAGGTGCTGCGCGTGGTGGCCGCCACCGCGAGGTCCGCCAGCGCCTCCCGGGCGTCCTCGGTGATGGGGGCCGCCTCCAGGGCCTGCTCCGCCTCACTGAGGTAGCGCTTGATCATGGCCTCGCACGCGGCCAGGCCCCCGGTCTCCTCGATGATCGCGCGCAGCTCGTCCACGCCGGGGCGGTCCAGCGCGGGGTCGCCGAGCCGGCGCTCCAGCGCCGCGGCCTGGGCCGCGCTCGCGCGCTCCAGGGTGAGCGCGACCAGGACGGTGCGCTTGCCCTCGCGCAGGTCGTCGCCGGCGGGCTTGCCGGTCTCGGCCGGGTCGCCGAACACCCCGAGCACGTCGTCGCGGAGCTGGAAGGCGATGCCGAGCGGCAGGCCGTAGCCGGTGAGCGAGACCGCCACGTCCGGGCGGGCGCCGGCCAGCGCCGCGCCGAGGTGCAGCGGGCGCTCGATCGTGTACTTGGCGCTCTTGTACTCCACCACGCGCAGCGCCGTGGCGACGTTCGCCTGGCGGCGCGCCCCCTCCAGCATGTCGAGGTACTGGCCGCACATGACCTCGGTGCGCATCAGGTCGTACACCGCGCGGCCGCGCAGCCGGCTAGCACCGTCCAGGCCGGAGGTCTCGAACATCTCGCTCGACCAGGCCAGGCACAGGTCGCCCAGCAGGATGGCGGCGCCGCCGCCGAACGACTCGGCGTCGCCGGGCCACCCCTGCGCGCGGTGCAGCGCCTCGAACCGCCGGTGGGCGGACGGCTGGCCGCGCCGGGTGTCGCTGGAGTCCATCACGTCGTCGTGGACCAGCGCGCTCGCCTGGAGCAGCTCCAGGGACGCGGCGGCGGCCACGATACCGGGCCCGTCCTCGCCGCCCGCCGCGCGCCACCCCCAGTAGCAGAAGGCGGGCCGCAGCCGCTTCCCGCCGCCGAGAAGGGCGTCCAGGGCGGACAGCAGCGGCTCGAGGTCGTCGCTGATGGCGCGCAGAGCGGGGCGCCGGCGGTCGACGAAGGCCAGCAGCGCCTCGTCGACCTCCTTGCGGATCTGGCTGGTCGACATGCCGAGATCGTATCCAGCTGGGTGCTTTCCACCCTCCATCAAGAACGTGAGATGTCACTAGATCTTCGGGAATACGGACATAACGCCCGTCCGGTGTGGCGAGCATCACGCGGATCGGCTGTCGGGGCGCCGCCGGCCGCTCCCTCCGCACGCACACTGCTTCCGCAGGGCGCTTCTGTAGGCTTGGGGGATGCGACGCGTACGCCCTGACCGGCCCCCCACCGTCCGAGAACTGCTCGCCTCGGGCGAGCGCTCGTTCTCGTTCGAGTTCTTCCCGCCCAAGACCGACAAGGGCGCGCGGAACCTGTGGCGTGCGATCCGCGAGCTCGAGTCGCTGCACCCGACGTTCGTGTCGGTGACCTACGGCGCGGGCGGCGGCACCCGCGACACGACCGTCGACATCGTCGAGCGCATCGCCACCGACACCACCCTCACCCCGGTCGCGCACTTCACCGCCGTGAACCACTCCCAGGCCGAGCTGCGCAACCTCGTCGGCCGGTTCGCCGCCGCCGGCGTCCGCAACGTCCTCGCGCTGCGCGGCGACCCGCCCGGCGACCCGATGGGGGAGTGGGTCAAGCACCCCGACGGCGTCGAGTACGCCGCGGAGCTGGTCCAGATGATCCGCTCCTACGGCGACTTCTGCGTCGGGGTGGCCGCGTTCCCCTACAAGCACCCGCGCTCGCCCGACATCGAGAGCGACACCCGCTACTTCGTGGACAAGTGCCGGGCCGGCGCCGACTACGCGATCACCCAGATGTTCTTCCGCGCCGAGGACTACTTCCGGCTGCGCGACCGCGTCGACGCCGCCGGCTGCGACGTGCCGATCCTGCCCGGCATCATGCCGGTCACCCAGCTCAGCACGATCGAGCGGTCCGAGCAGCTGTCGGGCGCGCCGTTCCCGCCCGAGGTGCGGGCCCGGTTCGAGGCCGTCGCGGACGACCCGGAGGCCGTCCGCCGGCTCGGCATCGAGCACGCCGCCGAACTGTGCGGGGAGCTCCTCGACCAGGACGCGCCGGGGATCCACTTCATCACGTTCAACAAGTCCACGGCGACGCGCGAGGTCTACTCGCTGCTGGACGGCGCCGGGTACGGCGCCAGCGGCAGGGTCCCGCCCATGACCGCGTAGCGGGGCCCGCCGCCCGGGAACTCGAAGTCGGTCAGCAGGTCGACCATGCCGACCGAGCGGTAGAGGTGGCGGGCCGGCGTCTCCGGCCGCCTGTCGAGCGTCGACAGCACGACCGTGCGCTCCGTCCGCCCGCCGCACAGCGCGTTGAGCAGCGCCCGGCCGAGGCCCTTGCCCTGCGCCTGCGGGTGGACGTGCAGCTCGGCGACCTCGAAGGCGTCCTCCAGCCACGCGTCGGCGTGCTCGGGCCCCTCCCGGTCGGCCAGCGCCTGGTAGACGACGTCGTGCCACCACTGGCCGCGCGCCCCGTGGAACCCGTAGGCGAACCCCTGGACGGGCGCCGGCATGACGGGCAGCGCGCCCCGCCGCTCGACCACGAACGCGCGGAACCCCGGATACGAGGCGTGCCGTTCCATGATGGTGTGCCGGCCCGGGAGCTGCTCGTTCGGCGGCTCCATCGCGGCCGCGTACACGTCCAGCATGGGGCTCAGCCTGCGTAGGAAGGCGCGTTCGTCGATCTCGCGCAGCTTCGGGTCCCTCACCCGACAGAGACTAGACCCGCGTGACGGTCCGCTGGGTGGCGGAGAGCCGATCGTAGAGGTCCCAGAGGATCCGGTCGGCGGCCTTGCGCAGCGTCCCGCGGTTCGCGTCGAGCTGCCCGCCCCACTCCCGCGCCTCCGGGCCGAGCCACGCGTCCGTCCCGCCGAGCGTCCGCGCGGGCGCGTCCAGCGCCTGCCGGAGCCGGTCGATGCTGCCGTAGGCGTCCGCGTACGCCTGGTAGAGCTGCTGGTACTCCGGATTGGGCTGCTCGGCGGGCGACAACCGGGCCGCCGCGGCGCCGCTGATCGGCGGGGGCAGGCTGCCGGGGGGCGGTGGAGCGGCCATGGCGACCTCTCAGGCGGTGTCGGTCCTTCAGGCGGTGGTGGTCTTTCAGGCGGTGGCGGCGGACGGGTGCAGGTCGAGCCTGGCGACGGCCTCGCGCGTGCGGGCGCTCATGTCGGCGCCCAGAAGCACCTGGACGGCGACGGGACGGATCCCGGCGCGGTCGGCCTCGGCCAGGAAGGCGCGCAGCCACTTCACGTCCATCGGCAGGTGGTGGCTGGCCATGCCGAGGGACTGCTGGACGGCCGTCAGCCTCGCGCGGTCCCCCTGGGCGGCCTTCAGCAGCTCGGCGGCGGCCGCCGGGCCGAGCCGCTCGTACAGCTTCTCGGTGTAGTCGGGGTCGCCGGCGCCGGCCTTCAGGTGCTTCCACACCGGGTCCGGGACGGGCCGGCCCTCCTGGACGGCCGTCGTCACGGCCACCGCGTCGGCCCTGGCCGCGCGGGCGGCGGCGGGCCGGTCGGGGAAGTCGCCGATGTCACCGGCGCCGTGCGGGGTCGGCTGCGGCACCGCCTTGGCGGGCGGGGTCCGGTGCGGCGGCGCCGTCACGGGACGCGGCGTCCCGACCGGGCCGCCTCCCGTCTTCCGCGGCGAGGGGGCCGGGGCGGGCGCCGGCGGTACGTCGACGCCCCCGCCGGGGGAGGGATGGGTGACCGCGAAGTTGTACCGCCGCGTCAGCATCCCGAGCTGCTCGGCGGCCCACCGCGCCACCTCGTCGGCCTGCCGGTACCCGGCCGCGGACACCCCGGGCGGCGGGCGGTGGCCGTTCAGCCAGCCCTGGATCGCGTTCTGCGCGTCCTGGAGCTGCCTGATCACCTGGTTGAGCGCGGGCGGGTCGATCCCCCGGAACTCCGGGTCGCGCGCCGCCGGACCCGTCCGCATCTGCGCCGCCATCACCCCTCCGGAGGCCGTCCTTCGCCGTATCCCGACTCCCCAGAATCACACCGGTGTCACTGGCTGTCGAGGGCCTTGCGCACCGATTCGGCATCGCGCGCCACGACGGCGCTCTCGCCCGTCAGGACGATCGGACGCTGGATCAGCACCGGGTTCGCCACCATGACCTCGATCCAGCGGGCCCGGTCGCGCTCCATGTCCTTGAGCCCGAGCTCCTTGGCGACCGGCTCGTTCAGCCGCGCCACGTCCCAGGGCTCGGCGCCGATCCGGGTGAGGACCTCGTCCAGCTCCTCCGCCGTGGGCGGCCGGTCGAGGTAGCGGCGCTCGGTGTACTCCACGCCCGCCTCGTCCAGCGCGGCCTTGGCGGCGCGGCTCTTCGAGCAGCGCGGGTTGTGCCACAGTTCCATCACTCCGCCTCTCCGTATCTTCACCTGCGCGTCACATCGCCTGCGTCACGCAGGCCGTGTCACATCAGTCGTGTCACTTCAGTCGGGTCACTCCAGTCGGGTCACTCCACCTCCGCGGGAGTCCCGCCGGTGATCCGCAGCAGTTCGCCGTACGAGGTGGGGAAGACGGTGTGCGGGTGCCCGCCCGCCGCCCACACCTCGTCGTACCGGTCCAGCCAGACGTCCACCAGCGTGCGGATCGGCGCCGGGTGGCCGACCGGCGCGACGCCCCCGATGGGCTGGCCCGTCGACTCCCGGACGAACTCCGGCGTCGCCCGCCGCACCTTCGCCGCGCCGACGAGCGCCGCGACCTTCACCGTGTCGACGCGGTGCGCGCCGCTGGTCAGCACCAGCAGCGGCGACCCGTCGGCGTCGAACACCAGGCTGTTGGCGATCGCGCCGACCTCGCAGCCCAGCTGCTCCGCGGCGGCCGGCGCCGTCGGCGCGGACTCGGGAAGCTCGACGACGGCCCCCGCCGCGCCCAGGTCGAGCAGAGCCTTCGCGACGATTTCGGCATTCGGATGCATGGGTAGAACTTTAAGGTCAGCGCATGCGAGGGAGACCGATCGACGTGCGGAAAAGCGCGGTTCTGCTGATAGCGGCCGTCGTCCTGACGGGCTGCAACGACATCGACGCGGCGGCCCCCGCCCCGTCGAAGGGGTCGCAGGAGGGGACGCCGTCCAAAGCGCCGGGGACGCCCCGCCCCAGCCCCACGCACCGGAAGCTGAAACCGGGTGCCAAGGGGGCGGACGTGAAGGCGCTCCAGCGCCGCCTCAAGGAACTGCACTACGACCCGGGCAAGGCGGACGGGAAGTACGGGCCGTCCACGGAGACGGCCGTGTGGGCGTTCCAGGCGGTGAACCGGCTCAAGCAGAAGAGCACGCTCACCGCGTCGTTCTGGAAGGCCCTAAACGCTCCCAAGGAGCCCCGTCCGGTGGCCAAGAAGCGCGAGAAGAACCGCGTCGACGTGGATCTGAAGCGCCAGTACCTCGTCCTCTACAAGAACGGCGCGCCGCGGCTCATCACGCACGTCTCGTCGGGCTCGGGGGAGTACTACTGCGCCAAGGACCGGGGCGCGACCGTGGCGCGCTGCCGCTACGCCACGACCAGCACGGGCGACTTCCGGACGGGACGCCGCGCCTCCGGGTGGGAGACCTCGCCCCTGGGGCAGCTCTACAACCCCATCTACTTCAACGGCGGCATCGCCTTCCACGGTGCGCTGGACGTGCCCAAGTACCCGGCGTCGCACGGCTGCGTCCGCATGCCGATGCACATCGCCGAGTACTTCCCCGACCTGGTCGGTACGGGCATTCCCGTGCACGTCAGGAGGCCTGGCTAGCCGCCTGCGGGGCCTGCCGGCGGGCCCGCCGAGCCGGGGGACGCGACGTGCATTCGAACACGTTGACGAATCGCCGTCAGGACGGTTTACTGTGAAGCGCGTCGAACTTATGTTCGATGTGGTGCGGGACTCGCGGCCCGCACCAGGGCGACGTCCCCGCCGATCGCGGTGTTTCGGCGGGACGGACGGCCGGGCGGAGTGAGGGGAAGCTCTCCGCCCGGCCGGCCCGAGCCCCGGAAGGAGGCAGACATGTCCGGAACGATGACCGCACGCGGGATCCACTCCGCAGCCCAGTCCGTCCCGTCCCCGAGTCCTCGCCCACGCCACCGCCCGATGCCCGCGCCGCGCCCGGCGCACACGGCCGTCGGGCAGTTGCACGCCGCCCGCATGGGCCTCGCCGAGGCGGCCGAGGCCACCTCGCCCGCCGTCCGCTACGTGTGCGCCCACCTGGCGGCGCTGCGCGCGGCCGCCGCCGTCCTGGCGTCCAAGGAGCCCCTGGAGACCCACCGCCGCGGCCGTCCGCGCAGCGTCTGGGTCCTGCTGCCCGAGGCCGAGCCCGCGCTGCGCGAGTGGGCCGCCTTCTTCGCCGCCGGCGCCGACAAGCGCGCCGCCGCCGAGGCGGGCCTGCCGCGCGCCGTCACCCCGCGCGAGGCCGAGGAGCTCCTGCACGACGCGGAGGTCTTCGTCACCCTCGTCGAGGACACCCTCGGCGTCGACGGGCAGCCCACCCTGCCCGTCCCCGAAGCCGGCTGAGCCACCTCGGAGGCCGTCCCACTCCCTCCCCTCGGGACGGCCCCCTGCCGGAGGCCCGGGACGCCGCCGCGCCATGGGGAGCGGCGTCCCCGGCCTCCGGCGGCCCCTCCGGCCTCCGGACCGATCGCGCCGGCGGGACCGCCACCCCCCGAGCCGGCCCCGCCGGCGCGATCCCACCCCGTCCCGCCCCGGTGCGGTCTCCCCGCGCTCCTGAGGTGGTCTCGTTCGCCCTGCGGGGGTGGGCTCACCCCGGTACCCGGCGCGGGGGCGGGCGGTTGGTAGACATGGCCGGATGACCGACCTGCCACCGCCGTCCGAGCCGCCCGCGCCGGCGGATCCGCCAACGCCGACCGGCCTTCCGCTGGACGGGATGCGCGTCATCGAGCTGTCCAGCTTCGTCGCCACGCCGCTGGGCGGGATGACCCTGGCGCAGCTCGGCGCGGACGTCATCCGCGTCGACCAGATCGGCGGCGGGCCCGACATCGACCGGTGGCCGCTCGCGCCGTCCGGGCGGAGCCTCTACTGGGCCGGGCTGAACAAGGGCAAGCGCTCGGTCGCCGTCGACCTGCGCTCGCCCGAGGGACGCGACCTCGTCGCCGGGCTCGTCGCCGACGGCGGCATCCTCCTCACCAACGCGCCGCCGCGGCCGGGGCTGGGCTACGAGGAGCTGAAGGCCGCCCGGCCCGACCTGATCCACGTCCGGCTCCAGGGGACGCGGGAGGGCGGCAACGCCGTCGACTACACGGTGAACGCCGCCACGGGGTTCCCGTCGATCACGGGGCCCGCCGACCGGGAGGCCCCCGTCAACCACGCGCTGCCCGCCTGGGACGTGGCGTGCGGCCTCTACATGGCCGTCGGGCTGCTCGCGGCGGAGCGGCACCGGCTGCGCACCGGCGAGGGCCGGCGGATCCAGGTCGCGCTGCAGGACGTCGCCCTGGCCACCGCGGGCAACCTCGGGTACCTCGCGGAGGCCCAGCTCGGCGCCGCCAGGCCGCGCCTGGGCAACCACCTCTTCGGCGACTTCGGGCGCGACTTCGCCACGGCGGACGGACGGGTCATGGTCGCGGTCCTCATCGCCCGGCACTGGCGAGACCTCGTGGAGGCGACCTGCCTCGGCGAGGTGGTCGAGGCCCTCGAACGCGCCCTCGGCGCCGACTTCCGCCGCGCCGGCGACCGCTACGGCCACCGCGAGGCGCTCGGCGGCGTCCTCGCGTCGTGGTTCGCGTCCCGCACCTGCGAGCAGGTCGCGGCCGGGCTGAAGGGCACGTCCGTCCTGTGGTCCCGCTACCGCGACTTCGCGGAGGTGGCCGCCGGGCTGCGGGACGAGCCGCTCATGGCGCCGCTCGACCAGCCCGGCGTGGGGCCGCACCTGGCGCCGGGCTCACCGGTGCGGCTCGGCGAGGCCTCCCTGCCGCCGGTCCCGGCCCCGACCCTCGGCGAGCACACGGAGGAGGTGCTCCAGGACGTCCTGGCCCTGCCCCCCGAGCGCGTCGAGGCGCTGCGAGCCAACGGGACGATCATGGATTTGTGATCACCGCGGGCGTGGAAGCCCTTCCCGTGGGCATTCCGAAAGACCACGAGACCGCCCTCCCCGTGGCCTGGAGCGCGCCCGCGGACTGACCGCACCCCGTCCGCCCGCCCCGCCCCGCGCTGAAGGCGTTTCGCCCCGGTATGAGATTGTTAGGGAGGCGAACCAAGGAGGGCACGGTGGCGGGGCGGGAGGTGCGCGGGCTGGTCCCGCTGCTCGCCTTCCTCGGCGTGATGGCGTACTCGCTGTCGATGGCCGTGGTGACGCCCGCCCTGCCGCAGATCCAGCACGGCCTGCACACGACTCCGGCGGGGGCGGCGTGGGCGCTCACCGCGATGACGCTGTCCGCGGCCGTCGCCACCCCGGTGGTCGGGCGGCTCGGCGACCTGTACGGGCCGCGCCGGGTGCTCCTCGCCGTGCTCGCCGTCGCGACCGCGGGGACGGTCGTCGCGGCCCTGGCCGGCACGGTCCCGGTGATGCTGGCCGGGCGGGTCCTCGGCGGCATCGGCGGCGGCGTCTTCCCGCTGGCGTACACGATCATCCGGGACGTCGTCCCGGCCGCCCGGCGCGCCCCGGCCGTCGGGCTCATGTCGTCCATGCTGGGGCTCGGCGGCGCCGTGTCGTGGTGCCTGGCCGGGCCGATCATCGACTTCCTCGGCTGGCGGTGGCTGCTGTGGGTGCCGGTCACGGGCCTGGTGCCCGGCATCGTCCTCGCCTGGTGGATCGTCCCGGCCGCGGACCGCCGCGGGGCCTCCCGCGCCTCGGCCGCGCGGGTCGACTGGTGGGGCGCGGCCCTCTTCGCCGCCTGGCTGGTGGCCGCGCTCACCGCCCTCACCCAGGGCATGGACTGGGGCTGGACGTCCCCCGGCGTGCTCGGCCTGCTCGCTCTCGCGCTCGCCGCGGCTGGCGCGTGGCTGTGGGTGGAGGGCCGCGTGCCCGAGCCCCTGATCGACCTGCGCCTCATGCGGGTGCGCGGCGTGTGGACGGCGAACGCCGCCTCGCTCCTGTCCGGCTACGCGCTCATGGCGGGCGGGCTCCTGTTCCCCTTGCTCGTCCAGCTCCCGGAGGACACGGGGTACGGCTTCGGCGGGACGGCCACGCAGGCGGCGCTGCTCCAGCTTCCCGCCAGCATCGGCATGACCGTCGCCGGCATGACGGCGGGTCTCCTCGACCGGCGTGTCGGCTCGCGCGCGGTCCTGCTCGGCGGCGCGGCGCTGACCGGCCTCGGCTACGCGTTCGTGGCGGTCGAGCACGGCGCCATGTGGCACCTCTACGTGGGCGGCCTGGCGCGGGGCATCGGCCTCGGCTTCGCCTACGCCGCCGTGGCGACCCTGGTGGTCGCCGCCGTGCCGCCGGGGGAGACCGGCGTGGCCACCGGCATCAACACGCTGCTCCGCACGGTCGGCGCGTCCCTCGGGACGCAGATCAGCGCGGTCATCGTGGTGGCGGTCCCCGGCGAGGGCGGGTTCTCCGGCGGGTTCGCGGTGAGCGCCGCCGTCGCGGCGGCCGTCGTCCCGCTGGCCCTGCTCGTCCCGCGTCCGGGACGGCGCGGACGCGGAAGGGGCCCCGGACGAGGAACGGGGCCCGGCGCGGTGCCGGACCCCGTCACGGTCGTGCGGTGAAGCGGGTCGTGCGGTGAAGCGGCGGAACAGGCCGGTGGATCAGAACGACTCGACGGCGCGCCGCGCCTCCGGGTCGAGGACGCCCCAGCCGATCAGCTCCTCGGTGAGCTCGGTCGGGGACTTGTCATAGATGACCGCGAGTGAACGCAGGTCCTCCTGGCGGATGGACAGGACCTTTCCGTTGTAGTCGCCCCGCTGGCTCTGGATCGTCGCGGCGTAGCGGGCGAGAGGACCGGCCTTGTCTTTCGGAAGCTGCTGCAACCGCTCTAGATCGATCACGAGCTTGGGTGTAGGCCCGAGCGGGCTCGGCGCGGCTCCGCCGGGCAGCAACTCGGAAACCGGCACGCCGTAGAAATCGGCGAGCTCGGCCAGCTTCTGAACGGTGACGGCGCGGTCGCCCCGCTCGTACGAACCCACGACGACGGCCTTCCAGCGGCCGCGGGACTTCTCCTCCACGCCGTGCAGGGACAGGCCCTGCTGGGTGCGGATGGCGCGCAGGCGCGCGCCGAGAGCCTTAGCGTATTCAGACGGCATTATGCGGCCCCCAGGCTCACTTTCGTCGTCGTCGGACCCCGGCTTGTCACCGGGGGGAGACAGATTCGCGAAGCCCGGGGGCTCCAAGAGTCTGTCTCCAGGGATGGTTACGGACAGTGACGGTAAAACGGGTACGGCCCCAGGTCAAGCTGATTGGAAAAAAGCGGTCGAATCCGCAGGACTCGATCCGGCCGGTCCGGATCCCCTTTTCCCCGTGCGGGCGGGGGCGCGGGGGCCCTGCCGCGCGTCCGCGCCACCGTCCGGCATGCCCCCGAATGTGACCCCTCTCACCTGCGAAGACGCGGGCCGGTCCGGGGTGCGGGGCAAGCGTGACCGGCTGCTAACGTGTGGGGGACACGACGTCCTTTAAGGCCCGTCCCGTGAGGCGGGGAAGGAGGTTTCGGCGGTGAATGCTGCCTCCAGGCAGGAGCAGCGCGTGGCGGACGGTGACCCCCGGCCCAAGGCCGTTCTCGAGGGTCCCGACATCAGACGCGCGCTGACCCGCATCGCACACGAGATCCTCGAGCGGACCAAGGGCGGCCACGACGTCCTGCTGCTCGGCATCCAGACCCGCGGCGTGACGCTGGCCGAGCGGCTCGCCGGGGCGCTGCGCGAGGTCGAGGGCCGCCCGGTGCCCTGGGGCTCGCTCGACGTGACCATGTACCGGGACGACCTGCGCATGCGTCCCGCGCGCGCCCTCGGCCGCACGGAGCTGCCCCCCGAGGGGATCGACGACAGGGTCGTCGTGCTCGTCGACGACGTGCTGTTCTCCGGGCGGACGGTGCGCGCCGCGCTGGACTCGCTGAACGACCTCGGCCGGCCCCGCGCCGTCCAGCTGGCGGTGCTGGTCGACCGCGGGCACCGGCAGCTGCCGATCCGCGCCGACTACGTGGGCAAGAACCTGCCCACCTCGATGCGCGAGACCGTGAAGGTCCTGCTGGACGAGAACGACGGGCGCGACGCGGTGCTGCTCGGCCCGACGGGGGGTGCCGAATGAACCGCCATCTGATCTCCGCCGCCGACCTCAGCCGCGACGACGCGCTGCTCGTCCTCGACACGGCCGAGGAGCTCGCGCAGATCGCGGGCCGCTCCATCAAGAAGCTGCCGACGCTGCGCGGCCGGACGGTCGTCAACCTGTTCTTCGAGGACTCGACCCGCACCCGCATCTCGTTCGAGGCCGCGGCCAAGCGGCTGTCCGCCGACGTGATCAACTTCTCCGCCAAGGGCTCCAGCGTGTCCAAGGGCGAGAGCCTGAAGGACACGGCGCTCACGCTGGAGGCGATGGGCGCGGACGGCGTCGTCATCCGGCACAACGCCTCCGGCGCGCCGCACCGGCTGGCCGGATGGGTGCAGGGCAGCGTGGTCAACGCCGGGGACGGCACCCACGAGCACCCCACGCAGGCGCTCCTGGACGCGTTCACGATGCGCAAGCGCCTAGGCGACCTGGAGGGCCGCAAGGTCACCATCGTCGGCGACGTGCTCCACAGCCGCGTGGCACGATCCAACGTCCTGCTGCTCGACACGCTCGGCGCCGACGTGACCGTGGTCGCGCCGCCGACGCTGCTGCCGGTCGCGATCGACACCTGGCCGTGCGCGGTCTCCTACGACCTCGACGCCGTCATCCCCAAGAGCGACGTCATCATGATGCTGCGCGTCCAGCAGGAGCGCATGAACGCCGCCTACTTCCCGACCGTGCGCGAGTACAGCCGCCGCTACGGGCTGGACGCCGAGCGCATGGCCGAGCTGCCCGAGCACGCGATCGTCATGCACCCCGGGCCGATGAACCGCGGCGTCGAGATCGCCGCCGAGGTCGCCGACTCGGTCCGCTCCACGATCGTCGAGCAGGTCGCCAACGGCGTCAGCGCGCGCATGGCCGTCCTCTACCTGCTGCTCGGAGGCTCCGAGCCCGCCATCGGCCAGGAGGTCCCCCAGTGAGCACCTACATCATCAAGGGCGCCCGGATCCTCGGCGGAGAGGCCGCCGACATCCTCGTCCGCGACGGCGCCATCGCCGCGGTCGGGGCCGGGCTTGACGAGGCCGGCGCCGAGGTCGTCGAGGCCGGGGGGCTGGTCGCGCTGCCCGGTCTCGTGGACCTGCACACCCACCTGCGCGAGCCGGGCCGGGAGGACGCCGAGACCGTCGAGTCCGGGACGCGGGCCGCCGCGATGGGCGGGTACACCGCCGTCCACGCGATGGCCAACACCGACCCCGTCGCCGACACGGCCGGCGTGGTCGAGCAGGTGTGGCGCCTCGGGCGCGAGGCCGGGTACTGCGACGTCCAGCCGGTCGGGGCCGTCACCCGCGGCATCGCCGGCGAGCAGCTCGCCGAGCTGGGCGCGATGGCCGACTCCGCCGCCGGGGTGCGGGTCTTCTCCGACGACGGGCACTGCGTGTCGGACGCGGTCATCATGCGCCGGGCCCTGGAGTACGTGAAGGCGTTCGACGGCGTCGTCGCCCAGCACGCCCAGGAGCCGCGCCTCACCGAGGGCGCCCAGATGAACGAGGGCGAGATGTCCGCGGCGCTCGGCCTGCGCGGCTGGCCCGCCGTCGCCGAGGAGGCGATCATCGCCCGGGACGTGCTGCTCGCCCAGCACGTCGGGTCGCGGCTGCACGTGTGCCACGTCTCCACGGCCGGCTCGGTGGAGATCATCCGCTGGGCCAAGAGCAAGGGCTGCCCGGTGACCGCCGAGGTCACCCCGCACCACCTGCTGCTGAACGACGCCAAGGCCGGGTCCTACGACCCGATCTTCAAGGTCAACCCGCCGCTGCGCACCGCCGACGACGTCACCGCGCTGCGGCACGCCCTCGCCGACGGGACGATCGACTGCGTCGCCACCGACCACGCCCCCCACCCGGTCGAGGCCAAGGAGACCGAGTGGGCCGTGGCCGCCATGGGCATGATCGGCCTGGAGACGGCGCTGCCGGTCGTCCAGGAGGCGATGGTCGAGACCGGCCTGCTCGACTGGGCCGGGGTCGCCGACCGCATGTCCGTCCGCCCCGCCCGCATCGGCCGCCTTTCCGGACAGGGTCGTCCGCTGGAGGCAGGTTCGCCCGCCAACATCACGCTGTACGACCCGTCGCCGCGCCGCGCCGTGGACCCGTCCGCGATGACCTCCAAGAGCCGCAACACCCCGTTCGCGGGGCTGGAGCTGCCCGGCCGGGTCGTCGCGACGTTCCTGCGCGGCAAGCCGACCGTCCTGGAAGGAAAGCTCCAATGAACCCTGCACTGCTGGTCCTCGAAGACGGCAGGGTGTTCCGCGGGGCCGCGTACGGGGCCGAAGGCGAGACCTTCGGCGAGATGGTCTTCAACACCGGCATGACCGGCTACCAGGAGACCCTGACCGACCCCTCGTACGCGCGCCAGATCGTGGCGATGACCTCCCCCCACATCGGCAACACCGGCGTCAACGCCGAGGACCCCGAGTCCCGCCGCATCCAGGTGGCCGGCTACGTGGTGCGCGAGCCCGCCCGCGTGGCGTCCAACTGGCGCGCCACCGGCTCGCTCGGCTCCGCGCTGCGCGAGCAGGGGGTGGTGGGCATCGCCATCCCCGGCACGCGGGCGCTGACGCGGCACCTGCGCGACAGGGGCGCGATGCGCGCCGGCATCTTCAGCGGCGCGGCCGCCGCCGCCGGCGAGGACGCCCTCGTCGAGCGCGTCCGGCAGAGCCCCTCGATGGAGGGCGCCGACCTGGCCCGGGACGTCTCCACCACGGAGCCCTACGTCGTCCCGGCGCGGGGGGAGAAGCGCTACACGGTCGCGGCCGTCGACCTCGGCATCAAGTCGATGACGCCGTACCGGATGTCCGAGCGGGGCTGCGAGGTGCACGTCCTGCCGGCGACCAGCACGGCCGCGGACATCCTCGCCCTCGCCCCCGACGGCGTGTTCTTCTCCAACGGCCCGGGCGACCCGGCCGCCGCGGGCTACGCCGTGGACGCGCTGAAGGGCGTCCTCGACACCGGGACGCCGTTCTTCGGGATCTGCTTCGGCAACCAGATCTTCGGCCGCGCGCTCGGCCTCGGCACGTACAAGCTGAGGTTCGGCCACCGGGGCATCAACCAGCCCGTCCAGGACCGGACGACCGGCAAGGTCGACGTGTCGGCGCACAACCACGGGTTCGCGGTGGACGCCCCCGTCGGCGGGCCGTTCGACACCCCCTACGGGCCCGGCGAGGTCAGCCACGTCAACCTCAACGACGGGTGCGTCGAGGGGCTGAGGCTGCTGGAGCGCCCGGCGTTCAGCGTGCAGTACCACCCGGAGGCCGCGGCCGGTCCGCACGACGCGTCCGGGCTCTTCGACCGTTTCTGCGACCTGATGGAGGCGTCGAAGTAATGCCGCGCCGCGAAGACCTGAACTCCGTCCTGGTCATCGGCTCCGGGCCGATCGTCATCGGGCAGGCGTGCGAGTTCGACTACTCCGGCACCCAGGCGTGCCGGGTGCTGAAGGCCGAGGGCCTGCGGGTGACGCTGGTGAACAGCAACCCGGCCACGATCATGACCGACCCCGAGTTCGCCGACGCGACCTACGTCGAGCCGATCACCCCCGAGGTCGTCGAGAAGATCATCGCCAAGGAGCGGCCGGACGCGCTGCTGCCCACCCTCGGCGGCCAGACGGCCCTGAACACCGCCATCGCGCTCTACGAGGGCGGCGTCCTCGCCAAGTACGGGGTCGAGCTGATCGGCGCCGACGTGGACGCGATCCAGGCCGGCGAGAACCGGGAGCGGTTCAAGGAGGTCGTCGCCAAGGTCGCCCGGGAGCAGGGCCTGAACGCCGAGTCGGCCCGGTCGGTCATCTGCCACTCGATGGCCGACTGCCTGGCCGCGGCGGGCGAGCTCGGCTACCCCGTCGTCGTGCGGCCGTCCTTCACGATGGGCGGGCGGGGCTCCGGCTTCGCCCACGACGAGGCCGACCTGCGCCGCATCGCGGGCGCCGGGCTCGACGCGTCCCCGACCGGCGAGGTGCTCCTGGAGGAGTCGATCCTCGGCTGGAAGGAGTACGAGCTGGAGGTCATGCGCGACCGCCACGACAACGTGGTGATCGTGTGCTCGATCGAGAACCTCGACCCGATGGGCGTGCACACCGGCGACTCGATCACGGTCGCGCCCGCGCTGACGCTGACCGACCGCGAGTACCAGAACATGCGCGACGTCGCGATCGCGGTGATCCGCGAGGTCGGCGTCGACACCGGCGGGTGCAACATCCAGTTCGCCGTGCATCCCGGCACCGGCCGCATGATCGTCATCGAGATGAACCCGCGGGTGTCGCGGTCCTCGGCCCTGGCGTCCAAGGCCACCGGCTTCCCCATCGCCAAGATCGCGGCGAAGCTGGCCATCGGCTACACGCTGGACGAGATCCCGAACGACATCACCCGGGAGACGCCCGCGTCGTTCGAGCCGACGCTCGACTACGTCGTGGTGAAGGTGCCCCGGTTCGCGTTCGAGAAGTTCCCCGGCGCCGACGGCACGCTCACCACGCACATGAAGTCCGTGGGCGAGGCCATGGCCATCGGGCGGTGCTTCACCGAGGCCCTGCAGAAGGCCCTGCGGTCGCTGGAGCAGAAGGGCACCTCGTTCAGCTGGGCGGGGGAGGCCGACGCCGCCGCGCTGGTCGAGTCGGCCGGCCGCCCCCACGACGGGCGGCTCCGGGACGTCCAGCGCGCGCTCTGGGCCGGCGCCTCCATCGAGGAGGTGTACGAGGCGACCGGCATCGACCCCTGGTTCCTCGACCAGATCGCCGCCATCAACGAGGTCGCGGAGGAGATCCGCACCGCCGACGACGCGCTCACCAAGGACAAGCTGCTGCGCGCCAAGCGGCACGGGTTCTCCGACGCGCAGATCGGCGAGCTGCGCAACCTCTCCGAAGAGGTCGTGCGCGAGCTGCGGCACGCGCTCGGCATCCGCCCGGTCTACCTGACCGTCGACACCTGCGCCGCCGAGTTCGCGGCGCAGACCCCCTACCTCTACTCCGCCTACGACGAGGAGACCGAGGTACCGCCGGGGGCGAAGCCGAAGGTCATCATCCTGGGCAGCGGGCCCAACCGCATCGGCCAGGGCGTCGAGTTCGACTACTCCTGCGTCCACGCGTCGTTCACGCTGGCCGAGGCCGGCTACGAGACCGTGATGGTCAACTGCAACCCCGAGACGGTCTCCACCGACTACGACACCTCCGACCGGCTCTACTTCGAGCCGCTCACGCTGGAGGACGTCCTTGAGGTCGTCTACGCCGAGCAGCAGTCCGGCGAGGTCGCGGGCGTCATCGTCCAGCTCGGCGGGCAGACGCCCCTCGGCCTCGCCCAGAAGCTGAAGGACGCCGGCGTGCCGATCGTGGGCACCTCGCCGGAGAGCATCCACCTCGCCGAGGAGCGGGGGGCGTTCGGGCGCGTCCTGCACAGGGCGGGCCTGCTCGCGCCCAAGCACGGCACGGCCACGTCCTACGAGGAGGCCCTGGAGATCGCCGCCGAGATCGGCTACCCCGTGCTCGTCCGCCCGTCCTACGTGCTGGGCGGGCGCGGCATGGAGATCGTGTACGACGACGCCACGCTGGAGTCGTACATGGCGCGGGCCACGGAGGCGAGCCCCGAACACCCCGTCCTGGTCGACCGCTTCCTGGACGAGGCCATCGAGATCGACGTGGACGCCCTGTTCGACGGCGAGGAGCTCTACCTCGGCGGTGTCATGGAGCACATCGAGGAGGCCGGCATCCACTCCGGCGACTCGGCGTGCGCCCTGCCGCCCATCACGCTGGGGCACGACGACATCCGCCGCATCCGCGAGTCGACGGAGGCGCTCGCGCGCGGCGTCGGCGTGCGGGGGCTGATGAACGTCCAGTACGCGCTGTCGGCGGGCGTCCTGTACGTGCTGGAGGCGAACCCGCGGGCCTCCCGCACGGTGCCGTTCGTCTCCAAGGCGACCGCCGTGCCGCTCGCCAAGGCGGCGGCCCGCGTGATGATGGGCGCCACCATCGCCGAGCTGCGCGCCGAGGGCATGCTGCCGGAGGCCGGCGACGGCGGGTCCCTGCCGCTGGACGCGCCGATCGCGGTGAAGGAGGCCGTCCTGCCGTTCGACCGGTTCCGCAACGAGCACGGGCAGGGCGTCGACATCGTCCTCGGCCCCGAGATGCGCTCCACCGGCGAGGTCATGGGCATCGACGAGGTTTTCGGCACCGCGTTCGCCAAGTCGCAGCAGGCCGCCTACGGGTCGCTGCCGACCAAGGGGCGCGCGTTCGTGTCCGTGGCGAACCGCGACAAACGACACATGGTGTTCCCGGTGAAGCGGCTGGCTGACCTGGGCTTTGAGATTCTTGCCACGGAAGGGACCGCGGAGGTCCTGCGCCGCAACGGCGTGCGTGCCAAGATCGTGCGCAAGCACAGCGAGGGTCCGGGCCCGTCCGGCGAGCCCACGATCGTGCGGCGCGTCCTGGACGGCGAGGTCGACCTCATCGTCAACACTCCCTTCGGCAGCCCCGGCCAGTCCGGGCCGCGGCTCGACGGCTACGAGATCCGTACCGCGGCCGTGCTGCGGGGCGTACCGTGCGTGACGACGGTCCAGGGGCTCGCCGCGGCCGTGCAGGGCATCGAGGCCGTCACCGGCGGTCAGGTCGGCGTCCGCTCCCTCCAGGAGCACGCCGAGCGGCTGAGCGGCGCGCACGGGCGCGCCGGCGCGCCGGACCCGGACGGGCAGGGCACGGTGACGCCCGGCTGAGAGTGACCGGGCGGGCCGGGCGCATGCCGTGCGCCCGGCCCGCCCGGAGTACGCGACGAGGAGAGGGAGACGGGTGTCCGACACGCCGGTGCAGACCTCGGCGACGGTCCTGACGGTCCGCCAGGTGCAGGACTACCGCGCGATGACGCTGGTGGCCCCGGCCATCGCCGAGCGCTTCAGGCCCGGCCAGTTCGTGGCGCTCGCGGTGGGCGGCGAGCACACCTCCCGCCTGGTCCGCCGGTGCTTCGGGGTCCACGAGGTCAAGTCCGACTACGGCGGCACCGTCGAGCTGGTGTTCGCCGACACCGAGCCCGGCACCGCCTGGCTCGCCGGCCGCCGCTCCCGCGACCAGCTCGACCTCGTCGGCCCGCTCGGCCGCCCGTTCCGGCTGCCCCGCGACCCGGTCACCTGCCTGCTCGTCGCCGGCGGGCCCGGCGGCGCGGCCGTGTTCGCGCTGGCCGACACGCTGCTGCGGCGCGGCTGCCAGGTGCACTTCGTGCTCGCCGGCGCCTCCGCCCGGCAGGTGTTCGGCTCCCGGATGGCGCAGCGCATCGGCGACAGCTCCGCCGTCGTCACCGAGGACGGGTCGATGGGGGAGAAGGGCGCCGTCCGCGACGTCCTGCCCCGCGTCATCGAGGAGACGGGCGCGGACGTCGTCTACGGCTGCGGCCCTACGTCCCTGCTCCGCTCGGTCACCCAGATCGCCGGCGCCTTCGGGCTGCCCTCGCAGGTGTCGGTCGAGGAGTTCCTCCAGCAGACGGGCGCGTGCGGCATCGGCGTGTGCATGACGTGCATGCTCCCCGTCCACGGCGAGGACGGCGTGACCCGCATGATCCGCGCCTGCGCGGACGGGCCCGTCCTGCGCGGCGACCGGGTCCGCTGGGGCGACCTCGGCACCATCCCGTTCGACGCGCTCGGCGCGCCGCGCGTCCTGAGCGTCTCTGAAGGGGGCTCCCAGTGAGCGACCGGGTCACGACCGCACTCGGGCCTCTGGAGCTCCCCAATCCCGTCCTGACGGCCTCCGGGTGCGGCGGGACGGGACGGGAGCTCGCCCAGTTCTTCGACCTCACCCGTCTCGGCGCGTTCGTCACGACGTCGGTCATGGCGCAACCGCGCGCGGGGCGCCCCACGCCCCGCGTGACCGAGACCCCGAGCGGCCTCCTGACCGCGATGGGCCTGCCCGGCCCCGGGCTGGAGACGTTCCTGGAGCGCGACCTGCCCTGGCTCATCGAGCAGGAGGTCCGCACGATCGTGTCCGTCGCGGGCAACAGCGTTGAGGAGTACGGCGACCTCGCGCGCCGCCTCCGCAACGTCCCGGGCGTCGCCGCGATCGAGGTCAACGTCGCCTGCCCCAACGTCGAGGACCGCGGCCGCATGTTCGGCTGGCACCCGGCCGCCGCCGCGTCCGTCGTGCGGGCCGTGCGCGCGCACGCCCGGCCCGGCGTCCCGATCTTCGCCAAGCTCGCCCCCGACGTGACCGACATCGTCACGATCGCGCTCGCCTGCGTCGACGCGGGCGCCGACGGCCTCACCCTGATCAACACCATGGAGGCCATGGCGATCGACCCGCAGACGCTGCGTCCGGCCCTCACGGGCGTGTCCGGCGGCCTGTCCGGGCCCGCCGTGCGGCCCATCGCGGTCCGCTGCGTCTACCAGGTGCACGCCGCGCTGCCCAGCACCCCCATCATCGGGGTCGGCGGCATCTCCACCGGCCTGGACGCGCTGGAGTTCATCCTCGCCGGGGCCTCCGCCGTCGCCGTCGGCACCGCCCTGTTCCACGACCCCACGGCCGGGCCCCGCGTCCTGCGGGAGCTGGAGGAGGCGCTCGCGGCCCGCCGCATCGGCCGCCTCGCCGACGCCGTCGGCCTCGCGCACAAGCCCGCCGGGTACGTCCCGCCCCAGGTGCGCCCGCAAGAGCCCGAGAAGGAGAAGCTGTGACCGCCCCCATCGCCGTCGCGCTGGACGCGCCCGACCTGGAGACGGCCGCGCGCTGGGCCACCCTGGTCACGCCGCACGTCTCCACCGTCAAGGTCGGCCTGGAGCTGTACCTGCGGTACGGGCCGGACGTCGTCGCCAGCGTCCGGGGCGCCAGCCGCGTCCAGGTCTTCCTCGACCTCAAGCTGCACGACATCCCCGCCACCGTCCGGGGCGCCGCCCGCGCCGTGGCGCGCCTCAAGCCGGCCTACCTGACCGTGCACGCCGCCGGAGGGCCCGCGATGATCCGCGAGGCGGTGGAGGCCGTCCCCGCCACCAAGATCGCCGCGGTCACGGTCCTGACGTCGCTCGGGGACGCCGATCTCGCCGCCCTCGGCCTCGCGGGGCCCGCCCCGGACGCCGTCCGCCGGCTCGCCGTCCTCGCCGTCGAGGCGGGCGCCCAGGCGCTCGTGTGCTCCCCGCAGGAGGCCGCCGCCGTCCGCGCCGAGGTCGGGCCGGACATCACGCTCATCACGCCCGGTGTCCGCCCCGCGGGCTCCGGCAACCAGGACCAGGCCCGCGTCGCCACCCCCGAGGACGCCCTCGCCGCCGGCGCCGACCTGCTGGTCATCGGCCGCCCCATCACCGCCGCCCCCGATCCGGGCGCCGCCGCGGCCGGGATCGCCGCCGCGCTGCGCCGCACGTCCGCCGGCACGGCCTGAACGGACACGGCCCGACCCGCCCGCGGACGTCCCCGGCGCCATTGGTGCGCGGGTGCACAGAACGCTTTGCGGGCGAGTTTTGTGGCGTGCGCCATCGCGCTTTGTGGTTTTAGTCGCATGCGAATGCGGGGGCCGAGTCGTCGCTTTGCGATACGTGCCGAACGGTGAACTCGGTCACGCGGAGGCGCGATTCCGGACCGGGGGGAGTCTCCGGAGGGGCGGCCGGCGCTTCCGCGTCCGTGGCGGTGCCCTGGCGGCGGGCTGGGGGAGCTGGTGCGGTGGGGGTGTCCTCCGGGCCGAACGAACGATCTTGGCGGTGTGTTGTCGAGGATGACAGTAACGGTGCCGGGGCGACGTGCGGAACGGCGCGGCGTGACGAGTGTCACTCGGTCGGGATCACTTGTGGGAGCCCCCGCGGGGACGGCCGGGACGGCGTCCCGGGGCGGTGGCGGGACCGTGGCGCAGGGGCCGCCCGGGGCAGCGAAGCGCAGTGGCGAACGGGCACCGAGTGCCACATGTGCGGGCAGAATGGGCGGATTTTCACGATCATGCGAAAGTCCCAGCAAGCCAAGGGGTTGGGGCTCTGAGGGGCCGGAGTTGGGTACACTCTGTATTCAGGACACTCCGAGGAGTGATTTTCGTGAATTTGTGGTGGGCTAAACGGCACTTCACGTTGCCTTATGGGTGGTGAACTCGCTAGTTTCCCAACCCGTCCGACTCCGTCGAGTGGAAACCTGAGGTGACCCGGCGTGGCTCTTCCGCCCCTAACCCCCGAACAGCGCGCCGCAGCCTTGGAGAAGGCTGCCAAGGCTCGCAAGGAGCGGGCCGAGGTTAAGAACAAGCTGAAGCACGGGGGAACCTCGCTCGCCGAGGTTCTCAAAGAGGGTCAGTCCGACGACGTCATCGGAAAGATGAAGGTGTCGGCCCTCCTGGAATCGCTGCCCGGTGTGGGCAAGGTCCGTGCGAAGCAGATCATGGAGCGCCTGGGCATCGCCGAGTCCCGCCGTGTGCGGGGCCTCGGCGCCAACCAGCGCGCTTCCCTGGAGCGTGAGTTCGGCGGAAGTGCGAACCGCTGACGTGCGACTCACGGGCGGGCGCGGCGGCCAGACCGCCGCGGCCGGCTCGGGGCGACCCGGGAACGGCACCATCCCGTCCGGCTCCGGCGCACCCATCGCTGCGCCGGAGGGCTCCAGGCCGAATGGCCCGCTCGCGCGGCGGCTGACGGTCCTGTCCGGGCCGTCGGGCGTCGGCAAGAGCACGGTCGTCGCCGAGATCCGGCGCTCACACCCCCGGGTGTGGCTGTCGGTCTCGGTGACCACCCGGGCCCCCCGCCCGGGTGAGACCGACGGTGTGCAGTACTTCTTCGTCGACGACGCCGGTTTCGACCGGCTCGTCGCCGAAGGGGAGCTCCTCGAATGGGCCGAGTTCGCGGGCAACCGCTACGGCACCCCGCGCCGGCCCGTCGAGGAGCGCCTCGCCCGCGGCGAGCCGGTCCTCCTGGAGATCGACCTCCAGGGCGCCCGGCAGGTCCGCCGGTCCATGCCCGAGGCGCAGCTGGTGTTCCTCGCTCCCCCCAGCTGGGAGGAGCTCGTCCGCCGCCTCACCGGACGCGGCACCGAGCCCCCCGAGGTCATCGAGCGCCGCCTCGACGCGGCCCGCGTCGAACTCGCCGCCGAGAAGGAGTTCGACGTCACGCTCGTCAACACGGCCGTGCAGGACGTGTGCGACGAGCTGCTAGCCTTGATGGCTGACCAGTAGCCGTTCTACCTAGCGGAAGGCCACCGAGTGGCAGCCAGCAACGAGGGCATCACCAACCCTTCGATCGACGAGCTCCTCGAGGTCGTCGACACCAAGTACGGCCTCGTGAGCATCGCGGCCAAGCGCGCCCGGCAGATCAACGCCTACTACGCCCAGCTGGGCGAGGGCCTGCTGGAGTACGTCGGCCCGCTCGTCGAGACGCAGGTCCAGGAGAAGCCGCTGTCGATCGCGCTCCGCGAGACGCGCGAAGGCCTCCTGAACGCCGAGCCCATCGAGGGCTAGTCGAGGTCCAAGGCAAGCCTCCGGCAGGACCCCGGCGCGGGTGCGGGGGGCGTGTGATGGGATCGTGGGCCGTATGACCTCCCCCAAGCCGCGCGTCGTGCTCGGAGTGAGCGCCGGGATCGCCGCGTACAAGGCGTGCGAGCTGCTCCGGCGGCTCACCGAGTCGGGCCACGACGTCACCGTCGTGCCGACCGCCGACGCGCTCCGCTTCGTCGGAGAGCCCACCTGGGCCGCCCTGTCCGGCAAGCCGGTGTCCCCGCGGGTGTGGGACGGCGTCGCCGAGGTCCCGCACGTCCGGCTGGGGCAGCAGGCCGACCTCGTGTTCGTCGCCCCGGCCACCGCCGACCTTCTCGCCAAGGCGGCGCACGGACTCGCCGACGACCTGCTCACCAACACCCTGCTGACCGCCCGCTGCCCCGTCGTGTTCGCGCCCGCGATGCACACCGAGATGTGGCAGCACCCCGCCACGCAGGCCAACGTTGCGACGCTGCGGGCACGCGGCGCCGTCGTGGTGGAGCCCGCCTCCGGGCGCCTGACGGGCAAGGACACCGGGCCCGGGCGGCTGCCCGACCCCGCCGAGCTGTTCGAGGTCGCCCGGCACGTGCTCGCCCGCGGCGCCGGCGGGCGCGACCTCGCCGGACGGCACGTGGTGGTCTCCGCCGGCGGCACCCGCGAGGCCATCGACCCCGTCCGCTTCATCGGCAACCGCTCGTCCGGCCTGCAGGGCTACGCCCTCGCCCGGACCGCGGTGGCACGTGGCGCCAGGGTGACGCTCGTCTCCGCGAACGTCGCCCTGCCCGACCCGGCGGGCGCCGAGACCGTCCCGGTCGGGTCGGCCGAGGAGATGCGCAAGGCGGTCGTGGAGGCGGCCGGGTCGGCCGACGCGGTCGTCATGGCCGCCGCGGTCGCGGACTTCCGCCCCGCCGACTACCGCGGCTCCAAGATCAAGAAGGCCGAGGGGGCGGAGCCGGAGCCGATCCGGCTCGCCAAGAATCCCGACATCCTGGCCGAGCTGGGCGCGAGCCGCCGTCCCGGCCAGGTGGTCGTGGGCTTCGCCGCCGAGACCGACGACGTCCTCGCCAACGGCCGGGCCAAACTCGCCCGCAAGGGCTGCGACCTCCTCGTCGTCAACCAGGTCGGCGAGAACCTCACCTTCGGCCGCCCCGACAACGCCGCGACCGTCCTCGGCGCGGACGGGTCGGCGACCGAGGTGCCGCGGGGCGCCAAGGAGGCGCTCGCCGAGGTCGTCTGGGATCTCGTCTCGGCGCGGCTGGAGGGCCCGCCGTCAGGCGTTCGTCAGGGCGAAGGGCGATGATCCGGCTAGACTTCTGGCCCTAGCGTCCATTGGCCCTAACATCCATGGGGAACCATGGCGGGGGGCGGCCTCCCTCGCCGAAGTCGACAAAGAATCCGTTCTGCGACGTCAGTCAGCAGCCGCTGCAAGGAGTTCACGTACGTGTCTCGCCGCCTGTTCACCTCCGAGTCGGTGACCGAGGGTCACCCGGACAAGATCGCGGACCAGATCAGCGACGCGATCCTCGACTCGATGCTCAAGGACGACCCGAAGAGCCGGGTCGCCGTCGAGACGATGATCACGACCGGTCAGGTCCATGTGGCCGGTGAGGTCACCACCGAGACCTACGTGGACATCCCGGGCGTGATCCGGGAGAAGATCCTGGAGATCGGCTACGACTCGTCCAAGAAGGGCTTCGACGGCCACTCCTGCGGCGTCTCGGTGTCGATCGGCGCGCAGTCGCCCGACATCGCGCAGGGCGTCGACGACGCCTACGAGACCCGCGAGGGCGAGGGCGTCGACGACCTCGACCGGCAGGGCGCGGGCGACCAGGGCCTGATGTTCGGCTACGCCACCAGCGAGACGCCCGAGCTGATGCCGCTGCCGATCACGCTGGCGCACCGGCTCGCCCGGCGGCTGTCGGCGGTCCGCAAGAGCGGCGACGTGCCGTACCTGCGCCCCGACGGCAAGACCCAGGTCACCATCGAGTACGACGGCGACCGCGGCGTCCGCCTCGACACCGTCGTCGTGTCCAGCCAGCACGCTCCCGACATCGACCTGAAGGAGCTGCTCGCCCCGGACGTGAAGGAGCACGTGGTCGACCCGGTGCTCGCCGAGTTCGATCTCGACACCGACAACTACCGGCTGCTGGTGAACCCGACCGGCCGCTTCGAGATCGGCGGCCCGATGGGCGACGCCGGCCTCACCGGCCGCAAGATCATCGTGGACACCTACGGCGGCATGGCCCGGCACGGCGGCGGCGCGTTCTCCGGCAAGGACCCGTCCAAGGTGGACCGCTCCGCCGCGTACGCGATGCGCTGGGTCGCCAAGAACATCGTCGCCGCGCAGCTCGCCGACCGCGCCGAGGTGCAGGTCGCCTACGCGATCGGCAAGGCCCACCCGGTCGGGGTGTTCGTGGAGACGTTCGGCACCGAGAAGGTCGCCCCCGAGAAGATCGAGAAGGCCATCGGGGAGGTCTTCGACCTGCGTCCGGCCGCGATCGTCCGCGACCTCGACCTGCTCCGCCCGATCTACTCGCAGACGGCCGCCTACGGCCACTTCGGCCGCGAGGAGCCCGACTTCTCCTGGGAGTCGACCGACCGCGCCAAGGACCTGGCCTCCGCCGCCGGCCTGTAACCGGTCTCAACGAAGAAGGGCTCCGGGACGCCCCGGGGCCCTTTCTCGTCCCACGCCGCTGTGTCAGCGACGCCGCTGTGTTGGCCCCTGTTACGGTGGCGCCCCCGTGGTTTCGGCCAGAGCGCTCCGTTCGGGGCGGTGCGGCGCTGTGCTCGGGCTGGGCTCGGCCGGGTCAGGGGGCGCAGTGGTTGCCGCGGTGCAGGCCGTAGCGGGCGGCGATGGTGTAGCGGCCCGGGGTGCGCGCCCGCAGGCGGACGAACTCGCCCGCGCGTGCCAGGCAGGCGTCCCCGCCCGTCACGCTCAGCCAGGGGGACCAGGAGACCCGCACCAGGACGGATCCGCTCGACGGCACGTCGACGACGAGCTTTCCGGAGTTGAGCGTGCTGACGAACGCGGGCCGGTCGACCAGCGGCGTGGGGCTCGCCACGCGGTACAGCCGCCAGTGCTCGTCCTGCCAGATCTCCGTCAGGTACGGCTGGCCCTTCTCGACGAGGGCGGCCTCCTCCTGCGCCGACCAGTCGACCTCCTGCTCGGGCAGGACGACGTACTGGACGGCCCACTTGTGCAGCCAGTCGCGGTACGAGGCGGGCGTCAGCGCGCCCTCCTCGTAGAACAGTGCGTGGCGCTCGGCGTCGACCTGGCGGTTCCAGCCGCGGGCGAGCGCGAAGTGGCGGCTGAGGCCGGAGGACTCCCAGTGGGAGCGCAGCGGGACGGCCTCGATGCGCGCGTCGCCCGCGCCGACGGCGTTCAGCTCGCCGATGAGGCCGCGGGCGTGGTCGGCGGCGGCTTCCGCGGGCTCGGTGTGGATGAGGTCGTCGACGGGCTTCACGACCTGCCAGGACGCCGTGACGATGAACGCCAGCGACAGCACGGCGATCCGGAGCCGCCCGTGCGCGCGCGCCACGGCCGACAGCAGGAACATGCCGCCGAACAGCAGCGAGAGGCGTTCGACGTTGCTTCCGACGGGGGAGGGGATCAGCCAGGTCAGGATGATCCCGGCGAGGTAGACGCCGGCCCCGATCCGGACGAACGTCCAGGTCTTCGGCGCGCAGAGCAGGATCGCGGCGACGCTGGTGACGGCGGGCAGCACGATCGCGTCGAGGGAGATCGGCTGGACGCCGCTGAACGGGAAGAGCAGGCTGGTCGTCCCGACCACGACGGGCAGGCCCACGGCGACGCAGACCCCGGCCCGGCGGCGCCCGGTCAGGAACAGCGCGGCGGCCAGCACCAGCAGGAACAGGCCCGCGACGGGGCTCGCGAGGGAGGCCAGCACGCTCAGGACGGCCATCGCCGCCGCGCGCAGGGCGGGCGTGCCGCGCGGGGTGAACGCCACGACGGTCGCCATGAGCGCGAACATCAGCCCCAGGCCGAACGTGACGCGTCCGGAGGCGGCGTTGCAGGCCAGCGCGAAGGCCGCCCAGAGCGACGCGGGCAGCGCGACCGGGGCCCTGAACTGCTTGAGCAGGTACCCGGTGAGCGCGGCGCAGATCGTGCCCGTCACCACCGCGACCGTGCGGATGCCGAACACCGCCATCAGGTACGGCGACATGACGCTGTACGAGGCGGGGTGCATCCCGCCGTACCAGGCGAAGCTGTACGCCGCGCCGGGGTGCTTCCAGACGAAGTCCGTCCACGCGGCCTGCGCCGCCAGGTCGCCGCCCTCGGTCGCGAGGAGCAGCCCCCACACCAGATGCAGGACGGCCGCGGTCAGCGTGGCGGCCACCACGGGGTGGCGCGCCCACTTCTTCCACTTCTTCCGCCTGGAGGCGGCTGAGGGGCTTGGGGAACGGCGTGACGCCCCGCCGCCGGCGGGGGAGTCCGTCCGCTCATGGGTATGAGCTGTGGTCACTTCGCCTGCAGGGGCTCGTCGGACGGCGAGGGTGCGGACGGGCGTCGGGCAATGGGCCGGAGGACGCGCACCCGTTCAAACGGGTCAACCCTAGCGCGCGGGATCGGCTGTCGGATCGATCTGGTAGGACGGGGACGTGACGAAGGACGGCGGGGGAACGGACCTGATCCCGGGGCTGGACGCCCTCCCCGGCGCGGCCGCCGGCAAGCCGGACGACTCAGGAAAGCCCGGCGCGTCCGGCAAGTCGACGGGCAAATCGTCGGGCAAGTCGTCGGGGAAGAAGGGGGCCCGCCGGCCGGCCGCGGAGCTGCCCGTCGCGCGGATCGCGGTCGACATGTCGCTCCCGCACCTGGACCGTCCGTTCGACTACCTGGTGCCCGCGGAGCTGGACGCCAAGGCGGTCCCCGGGTGCCGGGTGCGGGTGCGCTTCGCGGGCCAGCTCGTCGACGGCTTCCTCCTGGAGCGGGTCGCGGAGAGCGCCCACGGCGGCAAGCTGCTGTTCCTGGAGCGGGTGACCTCCCCCGAGCCCGTCCTGGCGCCGGAGATCGCCGCGCTGGCGCGGGAGGTGGCCGACCGGTACGCGGGGACGTTCGCCGACGTCCTGCGCCTTGCCGTTCCGCCCCGGCACGCCCGTGTGGAGGCCGAGCCCGTGGAGGAGGCCGCCCCCGCCTCCCCGGAGGCTCCGGACGCCGGTGTGTGGCGGGAGTACCCGGCAGGGGAGTCGTTCCTGAGCGCACTGGCAGGCGGCAGAGCGCCGCGCGCCGTGTGGACCGCGCTCCCTGGGCCCGACTGGACGGCGGCCATAGCGCGCGCGGTGGCCGCCACGTTGAGCGGTGGGCGGGGAGCCCTCGTCGTCGTCGCCGACGGCCGCGACGTGGCGCGCGTCGACGCCGCCCTTGAGGCGGAGCTGGGGGAGGGGCTGCACGTCGCCCTGACGGCGGAGCTGGGCCCGGCGGAGCGCTACCGGAGATGGCTCGCCGTCCGGCGCGGCAAGGCACGGGCGGTCGTCGGCACCCGCGCGGCCATGTTCGCGCCCGTCTCCGACCTGGGGCTGGTCGTGCTCTGGGACGACGGCGACGACGTCCACGCCGAGCCGCACGCGCCGTATCCGCACCCCCGCGACGTGCTCGCCCTGCGCGCGCACCGGTCGGGGGCCGGGGTGCTGATCGGCGGGTTCACCCGCACCACCGACGCGACGCAGCTCGTGGAGACCGGCTGGGCCCACGCGCTCGCCGCCGACAGGAACCGCGTCCGGGCGAGGATGCCGCGTGTCCGCTACGTGGGGGAGGACGCCCAGCTCGCGCGGGACGCCGCCGCCCGCACCGCGCGCCTGCCGAACATCGCCTTCGAGGCCGCCCGGCAGGCGCTGGAGACCGGGCCCGTCCTCGTCCAGGTGCCGAGGCGGGGTTACGTCCCCGGCATCGCGTGCGGAAGGTGCCGCACACCGGCCCACTGCCGGACCTGCCAGGGGCCGCTGGCGCTGGCCTCGTCGCACGCGGCCCCGTACTGCCGCTGGTGCGGCGCCATCGCCGGCGACTGGCACTGCCCCGAATGCGGCTTCTTCCAGGTCCGCGCCCTCGTGGTGGGCGCGAAACGCACGGCGGAGGAGCTCGGCCGGGCGTTCCCCGGTGTGCCCGTACGCACTTCGGGGCGCGATGCCGTCCTCGACCGGGTGGGCCCGGAACGGGCGCTCGTGGTGTCCACCCCTGGGGCCGAGCCGCCCGCGGAAGGGGGGTATCCGGCCGCTCTGCTGCTGGACGGCTGGGTCCTCCTCGGGCGGCCGGATCTGCGCGCCGGCGAGGAGACGCTGAGGCGCTGGATGAACGCGGCGTCGCTCGTCCGCCCGCAGGGCCCGGTGATCGTGGCCGCCGAAGGGGCCTTGCCGGCGGTCCAGGCCCTCGTGCGCTGGGACCCCGTCACGTACGCGGAGCGGGAGCTGGCCGAACGCAGGGAGGTGGGCTTCCCGCCCGCCGCGCGCATGGCGTCGCTGACCGCGTCCCCGGCCGCCATACGCGAGCTTCTGGCCGACACCCGGTTGCCCGACGGCGCGGAGGTTCTCGGGCCCGTCCCGATCCCCGTCCCCCAGTCGGGCACGGAGGCCCAGGAGAAGGAGCGCGCTCTGATACGCGTTCCGCGCGCGGCGGGGCCTGCACTGGCGCGCGCGCTGAAGGAGGCCCAGGGCGTGCGCAGCGCGCGCAAGGCGACGGAGACCGTACGGGTCCAGATCGACCCCCTTGAGCTGATCTGACGGGGGACGAACCGCCCCCTGGAACCGATCCGGCCCCGTGCGACCGGGCTGACCCATAGGGTTCTGGCGTGGCCGACAACTGGGTGGAGACCACCGTGGGCGACCTGCGGCGGTGGTCGGACGAACGCGGTGAAGCGCTGGACGAGCAGGGCGTCCGCATCCTGCTCGACCTGGCGCGGGAGGAGATGGGCCTCGCGGGCCCAGAGGCGCTGGAGCCGCGGCACGTGCGCGAGCTGCTTCTGGAGGTCTTCCCCGAATCCGTGGTCGCCGGGCGCGACGACGTCCCCACCGTCCTGGACGCCCTCCGCCGGATCGTCGCCTACCTGCGCGACACCGGCGCCGTCGCCGAGGCCGCCGCAGGCGGCCTGGAGGCCGAGATCGACCGGACCGGGCCGGAGTTCGCCGAGGTCGTCGCCGCAGTCGACAGCGAGGAGCGGCAGGCGGCCGCCGAGGTCGTCGCCGGGCTGATGCAGGCCGACGGGGTCGACCTCGACGACCAGGCCGCCGTCGACGCGTGGGTCCGCGACTTCGAGGCGCAGCCGGAGGAGGAGCGCTTCGCCCGCACCGAGGAGTACCTGAGGCAGGCCGGGGAGCTGGTGGTCCCGCCCGTCCGGCTGGCGCCGCAGGCCGAGGTCGCGGACGCGGCGCGGCGCTCCGGCCTCACCTCCGCCGTCCTCGCCCTGGCCCGCTGGACGGGCGAGCGTCCGCTGACCGAGCACGGCATGCTCACCGGCCCCGACGCCGAGGCCGCCCGCCTCGCCCTCGGCCTCGACTCTCCGCGGCGCCACGGGCGGATGGAGGACGACGGCGCGCTGGAGCGGCTGTGGTGGGCCGCCGTCGAGGCGAAGGTGATCAGCGCCGAGAGGGGCGCGGCCGCCCCGGGCCCCGCGCTGCCGGGCCTGGAGTCCGAGGACGACATGGCGCTGCTCACCGCCTGGCTCCCGCTGTTCGACGCCCTGGTCGTGCCAGACCACGACTACGACGACGGCCTGGACGCCGTCGAGCTCGTCCAGAACGAGCTGACCGGCGTGCTCATCCACCTGTACGAGCAGGAGGAGCCGACAGGGCCCGAAGCCCTGGCCGAGGCGCTGCTCGGCCACATCGAGGAGGCGTACGACCTCACCGACGCCGACGCCATGTCCGAGCTGGTGGGGGACGCCCTCGCCCTGGAGCTCGCCACCCTCGAGGACTGGGGCGTCGTCGAGGCGTCCGGTGCGGGGCGGTCGCTGACGCCGCTCGGGGTGTGGGCCGTCCGGGAGCTGCTGCTCGCGGACGGGTTCACCGCCCCCGTCATCGGCGAGCTGGCCGGCGCCCGCGCGTCCGAGCTCATCGCGGGGCTCACCTGGTACCGGCCGGAGGCCGCCGACGAGGAGATCGACCGCTGGCTGGCGTCCCACGACCCCAAGGACGCCGCCGCCGACCTGCTGGACGTCATGCGGACCGGCGGCCCCGGCGCCCGCAACCTCGCCGCCGCCGTCCTGCACCGCGTCGGCCCCGAGGCCGCCGGCGTGGTCCGCGCCGCGCAGGAGCACCCGCTGGTGTCGCCCTATGCCGCGATGTGGCTGAACGCCGCCGGCGACCCGGCGGGGCGGGAACTGGCCCGCGAGGAGTACCTCTGGGTGTTCGTCGACACGGTCGCCGGGATGCTGGAGACCGCCGAGCCGGAGGAGGCCGTCGAGGCGGCGCTCATCGACGCTCCGCCGGGGGCGGAGATGAAGGCCATGGTGGACGAGCTCTGGCGCACCCATCACCCCGGTGCGGCCGACGTCCTGGAGGCTTTGGGCGCGCACCATCCCGACAAGGCGACGGCCAAGGCCGCCCGTACCGCCGCCTACAAGGCGCGCTCGGCTCGCCAAGGGGAGCACCGCGGCGTGTGAACCCCGTGTTCGAACGCCGCGCGTGAACATGGCGTGAATGTCAGGGTGCGCGCCTCCGTAGACTGGAGGCGCGTTCCAGTCCCCAGCGACACTTGCAGGAAACGGAGTCCCCGTTGGCCGTCAAGCCCATCCGCCTCTTCGGCGACCCCGTGCTGCGCACGCCCGCGGAGCCGGTGAAGGACTTCGACAAGGAGCTGCGCCAGCTCGTCAAGGACCTCACCGACACGATGATCGACGCCCCCGGCGCGGGTCTGGCCGCCCCCCAGCTCGGCGTGGGGCTGCGGGTGTTCACCTACTACGTCGACGACCGCCTGGGGCACGTGGTCAACCCCACGCTCGACCTTTCGGACGAGCAGGAGACCGACGACGAGGGCTGCCTGTCCCTGCCCGGCCTTGCGTTCCCCACGCCCCGCTCCGTCGGCGTGGTGGCGAAGGGCTTCAACATGCACGGCGAGCCGATCACGCTGGAGGGCACCCACCTGCTGGCCCGCTGCGTCCAGCACGAGACCGACCACCTCGACGGGATCATCTTCATCGACCGGATGGACGCCGAGCAGCGCAAGGCCGCGATGAAGGCGATCCGCGAGGCCGAGTGGTTCGGCGAGCCGGCCCCCGTCGTGAAGGAGTCGCCGCACCGCACCTTCGGGAAGGCGATCTAGATGCGGCTGGTCTTCGCCGGGACGCCCGAGACCGCGCTCCCGGCCCTGAGGGCGCTTCTGGGGTCCTCGCACGAGGTCGTGGCGGTCGTGACCCGGCCGGACGGCCGTGCGGGGCGTGGGAGGCATCTGAGCCCCAGCCCGGTCGCCTCGCTCGCCGCCGAGGCCGGCGTCGAGGTGCTGAAGCCCGCGAAGGCCCGCGACCCCGAGTTCCTCGACCGGCTCCGGGAGATCGCGCCGGACTGCTGCCCGGTGGTCGCCTACGGCGCGCTGCTGCCCCGCGAGGCCCTGGAGATCCCCCGGCACGGCTGGGTGAACCTGCACTTCTCCCTGCTGCCCGCCTGGCGCGGGGCCGCGCCCGTGCAGCGCGCGATCCTGCACGGCGACGACGTGACCGGCGCGGCGACGTTCCAGATCGAGGAGGGCCTCGACACGGGCCCGGTCTACGGCGTGCTCACCGAGCCGATCCGGCCGACCGACACCAGCGGTGACCTGCTGGGACGGCTTGCCGTCGCCGGCGCCGACCTCCTGCTGGACACCATGAACGGCATCGAGGCGGGCGTCCTGGAGCCCCGGCCGCAGCCGACCGAGGGCGTGTCCCATGCGGCGAAGCTGACGCCCGAGGACGGCCGTGTCGACTGGGGGAGCCCGGCTCTGCACATCGACCGCCTGATCCGCGCCTGCACCCCCGCGCCGGGCGCGTGGACCAACTTCCGCGACACGCGCGTCAAGCTCGGCCCCGTCCGCCCGGCCCCCGACGCCGCGAAGCTGGCCCCCGGCGAGATCGGCGCGGGGAAGAAGGAGGTGCTGGTCGGCACGGCCACGCACCCCGTGGCCCTGGGCGAGGTGCAGCCGCAGGGCAAGCGCCGCATGGCGGCCGCCGACTGGGTCCGCGGCCTCGACCTCTCCGACAAGGACGCGCTGCACTGATGCCGCCCGCACGCAACCGCCGACGCGTCCCGAACCGCCGACCGGGAGGTCCCCGCAAGACGGGCCGCCCGCAGGACCTCGTCCGCCGTACCGCGTTCGACGTGATCCGGGCGGTGGAGACCCGCGACGCCTACGCGAACCTCCTGCTGCCCGCGCGCCTGCGCGACCGCGACCTGTCCGGACGCGACGCCGCCCTCGCCACCGAGCTGACGTACGGGACCCTGCGCGGCAAGGGCACCTACGACGCGGTGCTCGCGCTGTGCAGCGACCGCGAACTGCGCCGTATCGACGCCCCGCTCCTGGACGTCCTGCGCATAGGGGCCCACCAGATCCTCGCTACCCGCATCCCGCCGCATGCCGCCGTGGGGACGACGGTGGAGCTGGCCCGCTCGGTCGCGGGCCCCGGCCAGGCCAAGTTCGCCAACGCCGTGCTCCGCAAGGTCGCCACGCGCGACATGGACGCCTGGCTGGAGATCGTGGCGCCCGCCGACGCCGACGCCACGACGCGCCTGTCGATCGCCCACAGCCATCCGAAGTGGATCGTGTCCGCCATGCGGGACGCCGTCGGGCGGGACGAGATCGAGGACCTCCTCGCGGCCGACAACGCCCGCCCCCGCGTGACACTGGTCGCGCGCCCCGGCCGGGCGACGCTCGAAGAGCTGTACGACGCGGGCGCTGAGCCCGCCCCTTACTCGCCCTACGCCGCCGTCCTGGCCGAGGGCGACCCGGCGGGCATCGCGGCCGTCCGCGACGGGCGCGCCGCCGTCCAGGACGAGGCCAGCCAGATGGTCGCCTTGGCACTGACCGAGGCTCCCCTGGACGGCCGGGACGCGCGCTGGGCCGACCTCTGCGCGGGGCCCGGAGGCAAGGCAGGCCTCCTGTCGGCTCTCGCCGCCCAGCGCGACGCCCGGCTCCTCGCAGCGGACGTCCAGCCGCACCGCGCGGGGCTCGTCCGGAGCGCGGTCGACGACAGGGCGGGAGTCATCGCCGCGGACGGCACCGCCCCCGCCTGGCACCCGGGCTCGTTCGACCGCGTCATGGTGGACGCCCCCTGCACCGGCCTGGGCGCGCTCCGCCGACGTCCAGAGGCACGCTGGCGCCGGGGTCCCGAGTCGGTCGCCGAACTCGGGCCGCTCCAGCGGAAGCTGCTCGCCACGGCGCTGGAGTCCGTGCGGCCCGGTGGTGTGGTCGCCTACGTCACCTGCTCGCCCCACCTGGCGGAGACCCGCGTGGTGGTGGACGACGTCCTGCGCCGCCGCGACGACGTCGAGCGGCTCGACGCGCCCGCGGTCCTGACGGGGATCGCCTCAGGCCTCACCGGTCTGGGGGACGGCCCCTACGCGCAGTTCTGGCCCCACCGCCACGGCACGGACGCGATGTTCCTGGCCCTGCTGCGCCGCACCTGATGCCGTACCCGACCACTGGGGAGGTTCTCTGCTGACCGGCTTCATGGTCTTCATGTCCTACCTGGGCAGCGCGGCCTTCTACGTCCCGCTGCTCCTGGCGCTGTTCTGGTGCGTGGCGCCGCGGCTCGCCGCGCGGGCCGCGGTCGTCCTGCTGTTCGGCGCGGTCGTCAACGCCCTCCTCAAGCTGGTCTTCCACGCTCCCCGCCCGTACTGGACGGACCCGAACATCCAGGGCAGGCAGTCGCTGTCGTCCTTCGGGATGCCCTCCGGCCACGCCCAGAACAGCGTCGCGGGCTGGGGCTTCTTCGCCGCCCAGACCAGGCGGTGGTACCTGTGGGCGGGCGCCGTCGTCGTGATCGTCCTGATCGGAGTGTCCCGCGTCTACCTGGGCGTCCACTCGCTGGGGCAGGTCCTGGCGGGCTGGGGCGTCGGGCTGGCCGTCCTGGTCGCCGCCCTCGGGCTGGAGCCCATCGCCGTCCCGTGGTGGCGCCGGCAGCATCTGGCCGTGCAGATGGCCCTCTCCCTCGCGGTCTCCTTGCTGCTGCTCGCGGCGTCGTGGGGCGCGCTACGGCCGCTGCGCAACTGGCAGTGGCCCCAGGCATGGGCCGAGTCCATCAGGGCGGCCGGAGGCGTCACCGACCCTGTCAGCCTGACCGATTCGGCCCAGGCGTGCGGTGCTCTGTGCGGCCTCCTGATGGGCCTGTCCATAGTCGCCTGGCGCGGCTGGTTCGATCCGAGAGGCAAGGCCTGGCAGCGCCTGGCACGACTTCCGGTGGGCCTCGCCGGGGCCGCGGTCATCGCCCTCTTCGAGGGGACGAACCTGATCCAGGCGTTCGTCGTCCAGGCCGTGCTCGTGCTGTGGGTGATGGCGGGCGCGCCGGAGGTCTTCGTGCGCGCGCGCCTGGCGGCCCGGCCCACCCCCGGTCTCACCCGGGCGGGTGACGATCGGGCAGGCCTGCGGCAATAGACTCTGCGCATCATGGCTCCTCAGATCGCACCCAGCATCCTGTCCGCCGACTTCGCACGCCTGGCCGAGGACGTCGCGCGCATCGCCGACTCCGCCGACTGGGTCCACGTCGACGTGATGGACAACCACTTCGTCCCGAACCTCACCCTGGGACTGCCCGTCGTGGAGTCGCTGCTCCGCAGCAGCACGCTTCCCCTCGACTGCCACCTGATGATCGAGGACCCCGACCGCTGGGCGCCGCAGTACGCCGAGGCGGGAGCCGGGAGCGTCACCATCCACGCCGAGGCGGCGAAGGCGCCCATCCGCACTCTGCGCACCATCCGCGCCGCGGGCGCGCGCGCCGGGCTGGGCGTCAACCCGGCCACCCCGGTGGACGGCTTCGAAGACCTCCTCGGCGAGATCGACATGCTCCTGCTGATGACCGTCGAGCCCGGTTTCGGCGGCCAGAAGTTCCTGGACGTCGTCCTGCCGAAAGTCCGCCGCGCGCGGGAGCTCATCAAGGGGCGCGACCTGCCCGTCTGGCTCCAGGTGGACGGCGGCGTCAGCGCCGAGACGATCGAGCGCTGCGCGGAGGCGGGAGCGGACGTCTTCGTCGCCGGCAGCGCCGTCTACGGGGCCGACGACCCGGCCGAGGCCGTCCGCAGGCTGCGCGGACAGGCCGAGGAGGCGACGGCCAAGGCGGACTGGTGAGCACTCCCACAGCAGGGACGGGGGGTGTGGGGGGTCGTCCCCCCACCGTGGTCCTGCCCTGCGCCGCCGTCCTGTTCGACGTGGACGGCACCCTGGTCGACTCGACGCCTCTCGTCGAGCGCGCGGGGCGCGCATGGGCCGTCGAGTACGGCATCGACCCGGACGAGTTCATGTCGGGCGCCCATGGCCGCCGCACGAGCGACCGTGTCGCCGACTTCCTCTCAGCCGAACTCGTCCGGGAGGCCACCGCGCATCTGGACGCTTTGGAGGCGGCCAGCACAGACGGCATCACCGCCCTGCCCGGCGCCGTCGAGCTGCTGGCGGACATGAGCGGCCTGCTCCACGCCTTCGTCACGTCCATGGACCGGGCGCAGTTCAAGGTCCGCACCGACGTGGCCGGCATCCCCGCTCCGCCGATCGTGGTCACCGCCGAGGACGTGCAGGCCGGCAAGCCCGACCCCTCCGGCTACCTCCAGGCGGCCCGCCGCCTGGGCGTGGACCCGTCCGCCTGCGTGGTCGTCGAGGACGCCCCCGCCGGGATCGCCGCGGGCCGCGCCGCCGGCGCCACCGTGGTGGCGCTGGTCACCAGCCATCCGGAGGAGTCCCTCGCGGAGGCCCACCACGTCGTCCGGGACCTGAGCCGCGTGAGGTCCGCCCCGACCGGCCTGCGCCTCGCCCTCGGCTGAGCTCCCGGGCTCACCGACCCCTGGAGTGCCCGGCCCTGGCGGTGCCGCCGCTCCTGGCGGTGTGCTCGGCCCCCGAGGCCTCGATGCCGAGCGAGGCGTGGAACATCGCGTGGACGCGGAACCGGGGTGCGGCCGCGAGGTTGAGGTGCTGCACCTGGTGGCTGCCGAGGAACCGCCCGTCCCGCGCCGCCCGCGCGGTCAGCAGGCCGGCCCGCCAGAGGATCTCGATCAGGTCGTCGGGGTCGCACGAGGGGAGCCACGACCCGGTCCCGTGGGTGGGGACGTCGCCGCACGCCAGCTCCAGGCACAGCAGTTCGAGCTCCTCGCGGCCGAACTCCGGGGGACGGCTGCGGAACACCTCGAACACGCTCAGCAGGCCCGGGTACTGGGAGCGGTACTCGGCGGCGATGTCCTTCGTCCGCTCGGCGGAGTAGCCGTACTCGGACCGCTCGACCGCCGAGTACGGCACGGGCAGCCGGGAGCCGCGGGCCCTGGCCTGCTCCAGCGCCTCCGAGCAGAACTGGATGAGCTCCCTCGGCCGGTACAGCGTCCGGTCGACCATGTAGCCGAACGAGCCGTCCCGCCCCGTGCCGGGCGGCGGCGGGGCGAAGACCGCCGACCAGCAGGCCCGGTCCCCGGCGCGTTCGAGGGCCTCCACGTCGAAGCCCTTCTCGTGGGCCGAGTGCCGGATCCGCCTGGCGATCAGTTCGAGCAGGGACTCCTCGGACCAGTAGATCTTCTCCAGGAGGTCCCGGTGCTTCTGCGCGTCCTCGTACAGGGCGGGGATGTCGTCGTAAAGCTCCTGCCGCAGCGAGATGTAGACGCGCAGGTTCGGGTGCAGGGCGTTGATGGACACGCAGGCCTGGAACAGCCCCGACACGAACGCCTTGGCGTCCTCGGAGGAGTCCCAGCCGCGGTCCAGCTCGTCCACGAGCACCACCACGCGCTGGTTGCCCAGCACGTTCCGCAGCGCCGGCAGCAGGTTCTGGATCTCCTCCAGCTTGTAGAGGCGGTCCAGCTCGCGGGTCCGCAGGCCGGCCTCGATCGGCCCGAGCTTCACGGCCTCCAGCCGCTTGAGGTAGGAGACCAGCATCGACAGGGGGCCGAGCTGCTGGGCGCCGTGGTTGTCCCTGACGTAGTTGTGGATCTCCCGGCCGCCGCCCTTGGTCAGCCGCATCCCCTTGCGCGCCAGGGCCTTCATGACCAGCACGTAGATCAGGTACTTCCACGCGGCGGCGTAGGCGCCCTGCTTGGCCCACGAGCCCGCGCACTCCGCCGCCATGGTGGAGCTGAGCAGCTCGTAGGAGTAGTCCTCGGGCGACAGCTCGATGACGTGGCTGCCGGCGGCGCGCTCCCGCTTGGCCAGCACCTTGAAGATCGCGCTCTTCCCGGCCCCGCGGTTGCCCATCAGGATCGTCTTCGCCCCGGACCGGACGCGGTGGTAGGCGGCGGACTCCACGAAGTACTTCTCCAGGCCCCGGGAGATGTCGCGCTCCGCGGACGGCGTACCGAAGTCGAGAACGTCAAGGATCTTGGGCGACAGGTTCAGCTTCGCCATGAGGCTTCCCAAATGAACGGCAGGGGGTCTGGTAACAACGTGCATCGAGCCCCCCGCTCCCGGCAAGACCCGCCGTCAAGCACTGTCTCCGCCGTCCGGCACGGCGCGCCGGCCCGTTCGGCCGCCTCCTGGCGGTGTCCGACTCGGTGGTGTTTGTGGCGATGGCCACACGGGCGCGGAAGGGAATGCGTGGCACACTGGTTGGCAAAGCATGAACGCGTGCTCCGGGGTCGGTGAAATTCCGAACCGGCGGTGACAGTCCGCGACCCGGCCGAAGCCATCGGCCGGTTGACCCGGTGGAATTCCGGGACCGACGGTGAAAGTCCGGATGGGAGGCAGCGCGCGGTACACCCCTGGCCAGGGGTGTATTCGGACGCACGTACGTCCACCAGCGTCCCCCGGAGCCCTGATCTAGGAGGCCCGGGAGATGTTCACCGGCATCGTCGAGGAGCTCGGCGAGATCGTGGCGGTCGACCCCCAGGGGGACTCGGTCGCGCTCGCGGTCCGCGGGCCGCTGGTCACCCAGGACGCCGTCCACGGCGCGTCGATCGCGGTCAACGGCGTATGCCTCACCGTGGTGGCCGTCAAGGACGGGGTCTTCACCGCCGACGTCATCAAGGAGACGCTCGACAAGTCCAGCCTGGGCGTGCTCGAACCCGGCTCCAAGGTCAACCTCGAACGCCCCGTGCGGTTGTCCGACCGGCTCGGCGGCCATCTCGTCCAAGGCCACGTCGACGGCGTCGGTGCGATCATCTCCCGCGAGCCGGGGGAGCGGTGGGACGTGGTGACGGTGTCCCTCCCCGCCGAGCTGAGCCGCTACCTGGTCGACAAGGGCTCCATCACCGTCGACGGGATCAGCCTCACGGTCGTCGAGGCCGGCGCCGACCGGTTCAGCGTCGCCCTCATCCCGACGACGCTCGCGCTGACCACCCTGGGCCACAAGCAGCCCGGCGACCCGGTGAACCTCGAAGTGGACGTCGTGGCCAAGTACGTCGAGCGCATGCTGGGAGACCGGTCATGAGCTGGCTCGGCGCCGGTTTCGAGGTCTTCGGCGAGCACATCCTCTGGACCGACCTCGTCGGCAACGTCCTGTCGCTCGCCGTCGTCTGGCTCGCGATGCGCAAGACCCTTTGGACATGGCCGGTGCAGCTGGTGGGCGCCCTCCTGCTGCTCGCGGCCTCGCTGCACGCGCACGTCCCAGGCAACGCGCTCAAGCAGGTCCTCTTCTGCGGTCTCGCCCTGTACGGGTGGTTCATGTGGACCCGCGGGCGGCGCGAGGCCGACGGACTGGTCGTCCGGCAGGCGACGCTCAAGGAACGCGTCGTGCTGGTCGCCGCGCTCCTGGTCGGCACGGCCGTGGTGGCCGAGCTGTTCGTCCACCTCGACTGGCTGAAGGTCGCCTGGTCGCCGTGGGCGAACGCCTACATCTTCGTCGGCAGCGCGGTCGCGACGTTCGCGCAGAGCCGCGCGCTCGTCGACTTCTGGATCGTCTGGGTGCTGGTCGACCTGGTCGGGGTGCCGCTGGCGCTCAAGTCCGGGCTGTACGTCTCCGGCGCGGTCTACGGGATCTTCTTCGTGATGGTGATGGTCGGGTTCAGGAACTGGCTCCGGGAGTCCCGGGGCACGCGCAACCCCAGGCAGAAGGCGGTGACCGCATGAGCGGCAACGACACAGTGCTCGAAGACACGGCGTTCGACCACGCGGGGCCCGAGGACACGGGGATCTTCGACTCCGTCGAGTCGGCGGTGGCCGACATCGCGGCGGGGCGCCCCGTCGTGGTCGTCGACGACGAGGACCGCGAGAACGAGGGCGACATCATCTTCGCGGCGTCGAAGGCGACGCCCGAGCTGCTGACGTTCACGATCCGCTACACCAGCGGCGTCATCTGCGTCCCGATGGAGGGCGCCGACCTCGACCGGCTGCAGATCCCGCTGATGACCGCGCAGAACACCGAGCGCATGCGCACCGCGTACACGATCAGCGTGGACGCCCGGCTCGGCGTCTCCACCGGCATCTCCGCCGCCGACCGGGCGCACACGATCCGCACCCTGTGCGACTCGGCGTCGGAACCGAGCGACTTCGTCCGTCCCGGCCACATCTTCCCTCTCCGCTACCGCGAGGGCGGCGTCCTGCGCCGGCGCGGCCACACCGAGGCCGCCGTCGACCTCGCCCGGCTCGCCGGGCTGCCCCCCGCCGGCGTCCTCGCCGAGGTGGTGAACGAGGACGGCACCATGGCGCGCCTGCCCGAACTCCAGGTCTTCGCCAAGGAGCACGGGCTCAAGCTCGTCTCCATCGAACAACTCGCCGAGTACCGCAGGCGCACCGAATCGATGGTCACCCGCGTCGTCGAGACCCGCCTGCCCAACCGGTACGGGATGTGGCGCGCGGTCGGGTTCTCCAGCGCCATCGACGGCGGCGAGCACATCGCCCTCGTGCTCGGCGACCTCGGCGACGGCGAGAACGTCCTGGTCAGGGCCCATTCCGAGTGCCTCACCGGCGACGTCCTGCACTCCGAGCGCTGCGACTGCGGCACCCAGCTGGACGCGGCAATGGAGCGGATCGCCGAGGAGGGCCGCGGCGTCGTGCTGTACCTGCGCGGGCATGAGGGGCGCGGGATCGGCCTGCTCGCCAAGCTCCAGGCGTACGCGCTCCAGGACAACGGCTCCGACACCGTCGACGCCAACCTGGAGCTGGGGCTGCCCGCCGACGCGCGCGAGTACTCCAACGCCGGCCACATGCTGCGCGAGCTGGGCGTACGCTCGGTCCGGGTGCTCACCAACAACCCCGACAAGCTCAAGGGCCTGGGCGGCTTCGGGGTGGACGTGCGGGGGCGGGAGGCCATGCCCGTCGTCGTCACCGAGCACAACCGGCGCTACCTGACGGTCAAGCGCGACCGCCTGGGCCACCAGATCGAACTGGGACACGAGAACGAGGGACTCTCATGAGCGGCGCGGGACGCCCCGAGGACATCACGGTCGACGCGGCCGGGCTCACGCTCGGCATCGTCTGCACCCGCTGGCACGGGCAGATCACCGACCGGCTGCTGGAGCGGGCGCTCGCGGCGGCGAAGGCGTGCGGCGTGGACCAGCCGGTCGTGGCCCGCGTGGCCGGCGCGCTCGAACTGCCCGTGGTCGCCCAGCAGATGGCCCGCGAGTTCGACGCCGTCGTGTGCCTGGGCGCGGTCATCCGGGGCGCCACCGCCCATTTCGACTACGTGTGCGACTCGGTGACCGCCGGTGTGACCCGCGTCGCGCTGGACGAGTCGACTCCGGTGGGCAACGGGGTCCTCACATGTGACACCATTGAGCAGGCACTGGAACGCAGCGGGCTGCCGGGCAGCTCCGAGGACAAGGGATGGGAGGCGACTGTGGCCGCACTCGACACGGCACTGACCCTGCGAGGTCTGCGGCATCACGGTCACGCCGGGCACGGCCTGGAGCATCTGGGCTCCTAGCCATGGGGCGGCTCCCGAGCGGGGAGCGCTCCGAAGCAGAGGGCGTCAGCGCTCCTGAACGTCCCGGTATCCCGTACACATCCTCATCGAAAGGCCGATCCGTGCTGTCACTCGTTCTGCCCAAGGGGTCGCTGGAGAAGGCGACCATGCAGCTGTTCGACGCCGCCGACCTCACCGTCCAGCGGGCCTCGGACCGCGACTACCGCGCCTCCATCGACGACCCCCGCATCGACCGGGTCCGCGTCCTGCGCCCGCAGGAGATCCCGACCTACCTCGAACAGGGCCTGTTCGACCTCGGCATCACCGGCCGCGACTGGATCACCGAGACCGACGCCGACGTCGTCAGCCTCGGGGAGCTGAAGTACTCCAAGGCCACCTCCAACCCGGTCCGCGTGATCATGGCGGTGCCCGAGGGCGCGCCCTGGCAGTCGGTGGCCGACCTGCCGGAGGGCGTCCGGATCTCCACCGAGTTCCCGGCGATGACCAAGCGGTTCCTCGACCAGCACGGCGTGAAGGCCACGGTCGTCCCGTCCTACGGCGCGACCGAGGCGAAGGTGCCCGACATCGTGGACGCGATCGTCGACCTCACCGAGACCGGCTCGTCGCTGCGCAAGAACGGCCTGCGCATCCTCGACACGCTCCTGACCAGCTACACCGAGCTGGTCGCGAACCGCGACGCCTACGAGGACGCCGAGAAGCGCGCCGCGATGGAGGACGTCGCCCTGCTGCTCCAGGGCGTGATCCGCGCGCGGGGCAAGGTGCTGCTGAAGCTGAACGTCGCGCACGCCGACCTGCAGAAGGTCCTCGACATCATGCCCGCGATGGCGTCGCCCACGGTCACCTCGCTCGCCGGCGGGGAGTCCAACGCAGTGGAGTCCGTGGTCGCCAAACGCGGCGTCAACACGCTGATCCCGGCGCTGAAGGCGGCGGGCGCCCACGACATCCTCGAGATCCCCATCGCGAAGATCGTTGACTGACGTCCCGGCCCTGCCGGCGGTGTGGCGCCCCCGCACCACCCGGCTCGTCGCCTACACCACGGCGGGCGTGATCGTGCTCGGCATGATCGTGCTCGCCGTGGTGGTGGCGCCGCAGTTCAAGCTGTTCGACCGGCTCCTGATGGTCGCGTTCGGCGCGGGGGTCGCCTGGATCCTGCACATGCTGGCCCGCTGCCGCGTCAGCGCCGACGAGTCCGGCCTCACGGTCGTCAACGCCTTCCGCACCCGCCGCCTCGAATGGGCCGAGGTCGTCGACGTCTCCATGACCGTCGGCGACCCGTGGCCCACCCTCGACCTGGCCGACGGCACGTCCCTCGGCGCCATGGGCATCAACGGCGCCGAGAAGACCCTCGCCGCCCGCCAGCTCGCCGAGCTCCGCGCCCTCCTCCACGCCCGGGGCGAAGCCCCCGACCCCGCCTGACCTCGCCCCGCCCTCGGGTCACCAGGCGGTCAGGGCGGTGACGGCCCCGGCGCCGATCAGGGCCACCGCCCAGAGGCGGTCGAGGTTGAACCAGGCGCGGCGCAGGACGGCCAGGCCGACGATCTCGTAGACGAGCACGGCGATCACTCCGGCGACGGCGAACATCGACAGGGTGTGCACCGCCGTGACGAACACGCCGGTCGACAGGGCGCTCCCGGACGACGAGGCCAGGCCGTGGTCGTGGCCCGCCGGGGCCGTCCCGGAGGAGGTGAGCACGGGCAGCAGCATCAGGCCCGCGCCGTGCACCGACGACATCAGGAACGACCAGCCGGCGAGCTGCCACAGCGAGATCCGCATGCCGACCCACCGGAAGTGCCGTTGCGACAGCAGCCGCCACAGGCCGAACCCGACGAGCACCGCCCCGCCGCCGATCGCGACCGCGCGGGTCGCGACGACGGAGCGGGTGAGGGCGACCAGGACGGCGACGGCGCCGACGGAGGCGGCGTGGCCCGCGGCGATGGCCGGGAGCGACTGCAGCACGAGCGACCGGCTGCGCTCCTGGAGGCCGCGGGCCACCGCGAACAGCCATCCCATGGCCGGGTTGAGGCCGTGGAACGCGCCGAGCGCGACCAGCGCCGCGAGCGACCCGTCGTTCACGGGTAGCAGTAGGAGTCCGAGGACGCGTCGCCGCCCTGGAGGCGCGTCTGGTGCGGCCGCAGGCCCCGGAAGTCGTCGCCGCTCGGGAAGAACCGCTCGTCGAACGAGAAGCCTTCCGGGGTGGAGTCGAGCTTGGCCATCCACGCGCCGACGCCGTCGGGGTAGAACTGGTCGTCCCACGAGCCGTAGAGCGAGTTGGTGACGTAGACGCGCTTCCCGTCGCGGCTGACCTCGACCATCTGCGGCCCGCCCGCGAGGGGCCGGCCGGGGTCGGCGGGATGCGGGGTGCGGCGCACGATGCCGCCGATGCGCACCGAGCCCGCCTCCACCGGGTGGAACGGGTCGCTGACGTCGTAGCGCTTCAGCTCCCCGGTGCCCCAGCACGAGACGTACAGCCACTGGTCGTCCACGGACAGGTCGATGTCCGTGACGAGCGGGGGCACGGCCCCGAACGGGCGGATGACGGGCGGCAGGTCGTCCGGGTCGGCCGGCTCGGCGGGAATCGTGATCACCTTCGTCGCCGCCCACCGGTCGCCGTCGCGGTGCCAGACCCACACCGACGCCGACAGGTCCTCGACGCTGACGACCACGCCCGCGAACCCGTAGAGCTTCGTCGGGTCGTGCGCCGGACGCAGCTCCAGGACCATCTGGTGCTCGTCCCCGAGGTCGACCGTCTGGACGTGCTTGCGCTTGCGCAGGTCGAAGAAGTTCAGCGAATGGCCGTACTCGCGGCCCAGCAGCAGTTCGCCGACGACGCCGTCCTCGACCATGGACGGCGTGCCCCACTCGGACGTGACGAGAACGTCGTGCGCGATGTGCCACCAGGCGTCGTAGGCGTAGTACTGCGGCCCCCGGTCGACCTCCCACCGCCCGAGCACCTCGAACGAGGTGTGGTCGAGCAGCGCGATCCCGCCCGGCCCGTCCTCGCCGTTCGCCCCGCCGAGGGCGGTCAGGTAGAGGCCCTCCGGCCCGCAGTGGACGGTGTGCGGGCGCGAGTACCCGGCGCGCTTGGCCAGCTCGTCCGCCTCCAGCGTCTTGACGATCTTCGGGGCGGTCGGGTCGTCCTTGGTGTCGATGACGTACACCCGCGACGACCGCAGCCCCGGGACGATCAGGTACCGGCGCTCGACGTGCGGATGCGGGGACCCGGGGCACAGGGCGCTGCTGCACGCGTTCCACCCGAAGTGGTGCAGCTCGTCGCCGAGGTTGGGCAGCTCGGTCCACCCCACCACGGAGCCGTAGGCGGCGGAACCGGGGTCCACGTCGAGCACCGCGATCGCGTCCGGCTTCTCGGCGGCCCGGTCGAACGCCGCGACGTAGGCGAGCCTCTCCGGCGGCGCGGAGGCGGCGTCGCGCGGTGACGCGTAGAACGTCGGGTCCGGCTTCCACAGTGCCATGGGGGTCCTTTCAGACGGTGCTGAGGTGATGGTGGGGTTTCAGACGACGGTGACCGGGTGCCGTACGACGGCGCCGAAGAGATAGCCGAGCGTGTTGTAGGGGGCGGTCGCGGGCTGTGTCGCGCCGGTCTCGTCGGTCGCGCGCGCCAGGAGCTCGTGGCGGCCCGGCCTTTCCGGGCGCCACGGCAGTTCCCAGCGGACCCAGCCGCGCGGGTTCGGGTGACGGTCCCGCGGGCGCGCGCGGCGCCACGTCCGGCCGCCGTCCAGGCTGACCTCTGTGTGCCGGATCCGGCCGTTCCCCGACCACGACCGGCCGTGCAGCCAGTGCGGCCGGGCGGGGAGGGCGGCCTCCCATGGCAGCTCGAAGGCCGACTTGACGTTCATGCGGGTCAGGGGCGCGGACCCCTCCTCGGGATGACCGGGCCCGAAGAGCCGGTAGTAGCGGGTGTTCCACGGTGAGAACAGCGGCTCGTCGGCCACCTGAATGTCTCCCAACCACTTGATGGACGCGATCCCCACCCATGAGGGCACGACCAGGCGCACCGGGTAGCCGTGGTCGGGCGGCAGGGGAGCGCCGTTCATCTCGTAGGCGAGGAGCGCGTCCTTCATGGCCTTCGCCACCGGCAGGGGGCGCCGCACGCGGCCCAGGTTCTCGCCCTTGTCCACAAAGTCAGCGTCCAACCCGCGCGGCATGATGTCCACGGCCTCGGGGGTGATACCTGCGCGACGCAGGACGGTCGCCAGGCGGACCCCGCGCCAGCGGGCGACGCCGACCGCGCCGAGCCGCCAGGCCGTGCCCGATACCTCCTGGCCCTGCTGGGAGGTGTAGAACCCGCGCCCGTTGCCCGTGCACTCGATGAACGCGGTGACGGTCTCGGACGGGAGCCGGAGGAGGTCCTCGTAGGTGAACTCGACGGGGCGGTCCTCGGCGGGTGCGCCGCGCAGGCCGGTGCCCCACAGCCTCAGCCGCCAGGTCCGCGCGTCGATGAGCGGTGTGGCGACGTGGTTGCGGACGAAGAACCGGTCGGCGGGCGTGAGCTCCCCCTGCCCGCGCATGGCCTCCCACCGCATCTCGGCGTTCGTGCCCTGCGGGACGAAGAGCTCCGGGGGCAGCGGCTTCACGATCCCGGTCGCGGCGCTCGCCGCCCGGGGAGCGAACGCCGTGGCCAGCCCGGCGGTCAGCCCCGCGGAAAGTCCGGCCGTCAGCCCGGCCCCGGCCGACAGCCGCAGCAGGCCCCGCCGGGACGGGAGGCGGACGCGCTCGTAGGTCGCCTCGTCGGTCAGGTCGGCGGCGTCGGTCGGGTCGGCGGCGCCGGCCGGGTCGTTCCCCCCGGCCTGGTGGTGGTCACCGGTTCGCATGGCTCCGATGCTGCTCAGCCCGCGTCCAAAAGTCAACTTTCCCTACTGATTTAACATGTTTTTACGGTCCGGCGAGGTTCGCGGACGCGCCCGACCCGCCCGTCCGCCCTGAACCGCATGTCCGGGGAATTCGGATGTGTGACTTGGGTCTCGGGCTGAGTAGCCTGTGATCCGTGGGGGAGGCGCCGCCGATGACCGTGGACCAGGTCGGATCGCCCGCGGAGCTCGCGGGCCTGCTCGACAGGCATGGCTACCTGAGCGACGAGGGGCTGGCCACGGCCTGCTTTCTCGCGCTGCGGATGGGGCGGCCCCTGTTCCTGGAGGGGGAGGCCGGCGTCGGCAAGACGGAGCTGGCCAAGACCCTCGCCCGGGGGCTCGACGCGCCGCTCATCCGGCTGCAGTGCTACGAGGGGCTCGACGCGTCGCAGGCGCTCTACGACTGGGACTTCCCCCGCCAGCTCCTGCACCTGCGCGCGGCGGAGGCCGCGGGCGTCAGCGACGTGGCGCGGCTGGAGGGCGAGCTCTACGACCGGCGGTTCCTGCTGGCGCGGCCGCTGCTCCAGGCGCTGGAGACGTCCCCCAGCGTGCTGCTCGTCGACGAGCTGGACCGCGCCGACGACGAGTTCGAGGCGTTCCTGCTCGAGGTCCTCAGCGACTTCACGATCACCGTTCCGGAGCTGGGCACGATCCGGGCCGAGCGGCCGCCGGTCGTCGTGGTGACCTCCAACCGCACCCGCGAGGTCCACGACGCGCTGAAGCGGCGCTGCCTGTACCACTGGCTGGAGCATCCGGACTTCGACCGCGAGGTCGCGATCATCAGGCGGCGGCTGCCGGACGCGTCGGAGCGGCTGGCCGGGCAGGTGGCGCGGGCCGCGCAGCGGATGCGCGAGACCGACCTGCTGAAGCCGCCGGGCGTCGCCGAGACCCTGGACTGGACGGAGGCGCTCGTCGCCCTCGGCGTCCGCGAGCTCGATCCCGGGACGGCGGCGGTGACGCTCGGCGCCGTCCTGAAGTACCGCGAGGACCAGCAGCGCGTGCTCGGCGGAGCGGCCGGCGCCGGCGGTGCCGTCGGGCTAGAGGCCCTGCTCAACGGGGGTTAGCCGTGGACCGGGACGTCACCGAGACGATGGTCGGCTTCGCCCGGACGGTGCGCGCGGCGGGCGGGGCGGCCGATCCCGAGCGGGTCCAGGCGATGCTCGCCGCGCTCGACCACCTCGACGTGCTCGACGCCGGCGACGTGTACTGGGCGGGGCGGCTCACCCTGTGCGCCGACCCCGACGACCTCGCCCGCTACGACCGGTGCTTCGCCGCGTACTTCTCGGGCGCGACCGCCCGGCCGGGACGCAGAACGCCGCCCGTGGTGGTGCGCCGGGTCCCGACGGCGGAGCCGGGCGGGCCGGGCGGCGACCAGGAGGGGAACCTGGAGGCGGCGACGGCCAGCGACGTCGAGGTGCTCCGCGACCGGGACGTGGCGCGGCTCGGCGCCGCCGAGCGCGCCGAGGTCGCGCGGCTCATCGCCCTGCTGGACGCGGGGGCCGAGCGGCGCAGGTCGCGGCGGTTCGCCCCGGCGGCGTCCGGGCGGCTCGACCCGGCGCGCACCGTCCGGGAGACGCTGCGGCGCGGCGGCGAGACGTCCCTGCTGCGGCACCGGAGCCACCGCACCCGGCCGCGCCGGGTCGTGCTGATCGTGGACGTCAGCGGGTCGATGAGCCCGTACGCCGACGCGCTGCTGCGGTTCGCGCACGCCGCCGCCCGCTCCGGCGGCCGGGACGTCGAGGTGTTCAGCGCCGGGACGCGCCTCACCCGCCTCACCCGGGAGCTGCGGCACCGCGACCCGGACGCGGCGATGGCCGCCGCCTCGGCGGCCATCCCGGACTGGAGCGGCGGCACCCGGCTCGGCGAGGAGCTGAAGGAGTTCCTCGACCGGTTCGGGCAGCGGGGGCTGGCGCGGGGCGCGGTCGTGGTGATCGCCTCGGACGGGTGGGAGCGCGGCGACGCCGGCCTGCTCGGCGCGCAGATGGCGCGGCTGCACCGGCTCGCGCACCGGGTGGTGTGGGCGAACCCGCACAAGGCGCGGCCCGGGTACGAGCCGCTGACCGCGGGGATGGCCGCGGCGCTCCCGCACGTCGACGACTTCACCTCCGGGCACAGCCTCGCGGCCCTGGAGGAGCTGGCCCGCATCGTCGCGGGCGCCGGAAAGGGGAGGTCCCATGCGTGACGTGCTCGGCGACATCGCCGGCTGGTACGGGTCCGGGCGGACGTTCGCGCTCGCGACCGTCGTGAACACCTTCCGCAGCGCGCCGCGCCCGCCGGGCGCGGCGATGGCCGTCTCCCCGGACGGGGAGGTCGCGGGCAGCGTGTCCGGCGGCTGCGTCGAGGGCGCCGTGTACGAGCTGGGGCAGACGGTGCTGGAGACCGGCGAGCCCGTCGTCCAGCGGTACGGGGTGAGCGACGACGACGCGTTCGCCGTCGGCCTGACCTGCGGCGGCATCCTGGACGTGCTGGTGGAGCCCGTCGGCCCCGACACCTTCCCCGAGTTCCCGGAGGTCGCCGCCGCGATCGAGGCGCGCGAGCCGGTCGCGGTCGCCACCGTCGTGGCCGGGCCCGGGCGGATCGGCGCCCGCCGGGTGGTCTTCACCGACCGGGCGTCGGGGTCCCTCGCGCCCGGCGCCCCGCACGCGGCCCGCCTCGACGCGGCGGTGGACGACGACGCGCGCGGCATGCTCGCCCAGGGCCTCACCGGGCAGCGGCACTACGGGCCCGAGGGGGAGCGGCGGCTGGACGACCTCAGCGTCTTCGTGCACTCGTTCGCGCCGCCGCCGCGGCTGCTGGTGTTCGGCGCGATCGACTTCGCGGCGGCCGTCGCCCGGATCGGCAAGTTCCTCGGCTACCACGTGACGGTGTGCGACGCGCGGCCGGTGTTCGCGACGCCGAAGCGGTTCCCCGAGGCCGACGAGGTCGTGGTGAAGTGGCCGCACAAGTTCCTGGAGGAGACGCGCGACGCCATCGACGGGCGGACGGCGATCTGCGTCCTCACCCACGACCCCAAGTTCGACGTGCCGCTGCTGGAGGTGGCGCTGCGCACCGAGGCCGGGTACGTCGGCGCGATGGGCTCGCGCCGTACCCACGACGACCGGACGGCCCGGCTCCGTGAGGCCGGCCTGTCCGACGCCGAACTGGCCCGGCTGCGCTCGCCGATCGGCCTGGACCTCGGGGCCCGCACGCCGGAGGAGACGGCCGTGTCGATCGCTGCGGAGCTGGTCCAGCTGCGCTGGGGCGGCTCCGGCCGCCCGCTCACCGACACCAGCGGCCGAATCCACGCCGAGTCGGGCTGAGCGCACTACCCTCGCGGGATGACGTTGCACGGTGAGGAGTCCCCGGCCGGCCTGCTGCTCGCCGCCGGGGAGGGCAGCCGCCTCGGGCGGCCCAAGGCGACGCTGGAACTGGACGGCGAGCGGCTCGTCGACCGGGGCGTCCGCACGCTGCGGGACGGCGGCTGCTCCCCGGTCCTGGTGGTGGCGGGGGCCGCGCAGATCGAGGTCATCGGCGCCGTCGTCGTCCCCAACCCCGACTGGCGGGACGGCATGGGCTCGTCCCTGCGCGCCGGGCTCGCCGCGCTGCCGCCCCGCTGCCCCGCCGTGGTCGTCGCGCTGGTCGACCAGCCCCTGGTGACGCCCGCCGCCGTCGCGCGGCTCATCGCCGCGTACGAGGAGGGCGCCGCGATCGCGGTCGCCGCCTACGGGGGAGCGCCGCGCAACCCCGTCCTGCTGACCGCCGCGCACTTCGCCGGCGCCGCCGAGGCCGCCGTCGGCGACCAGGGGGCGCGCGGCTACCTGCGCGCCCACCCCGAGCTGGTGACGCAGGTCCCCTGCGACGACGTCGCCGCCCCCGACGACATCGACACCCCGGACGACCTGTCCGCGATCGAGGAGACCCCTGAGCTCAACCGCCTGCGGGCAGAACGCTCTCGTCCAGCGCCCCGCAGTCGACCGCACGGCGCAGCCGGGCGGTGAGCGCCCTGATGGTGGCGGGCTCGTCGAGGACGCCGTTCGCGTTCCCCGCCTGCTCGTGCCAGGCCCGCACCCGTCCGATCACGTCGTCGACGCCGCCGAGGTGGAACGCGTACACCGCCGCGTACCGGCTCGGCAGGTGCGCGGGGTGCAGGTCCCAGCCCTGGTAGAAGCCGTGCGCCAGCGAGTGCCGGACGTGCGCCGCGTGCACGGCCCAGGCCGCGTTGACCTCGTCGGGCCCGTCGTTGCGGGGGATGACGTTGGTGGAGCCGTCCGACAGCCGGACCCCGGTGCCCGCCAGCGACACCTGCATGATGTGCCGGGCGAAGTCGCAGGCGGGGTGGTCGAGGCGCTGCTCGTGCGGCGGCAGCCCGAGCGCGGCGGTGTAGTCGAACACGCCGAAGTGGGCGGCGGTGATGCGGCCCTGCGCCTGGGAGACCAGCGACTGGAGCCCGATCCGCTTCTCCTCGTCGTCCATGAGCGCCTGCGGCGTCTCGATCTGGATCTCGAACCGCAGGATGCCCTGCGGGAGCCCGAGCGAGGTCTCCAGCCGGTCGAGGAACTCCACGAACAGCCGGACGTGCTCGATCGAGGTCACCTTGGGGAAGGTGATGGTGAACCCGCCGGGCAGCCGGCCGAGCCGGTCGCGCAGCGCGGTCAGGAACCCGTCCAGCGTCCGCATCGCGCGCTCGTGGCCGCCGTCGGCGAACGACTTGACCCGCAGCCCCCAGTAGTGCGGCAGGCCCTTCACCTGGTACGCGGCGCCGACCGCCTCGACGACCTGGTCGACGTGGGCGTCCTCCTCGGTGTCGTCGCGGACCCCGTAGCCGTCCTCGAAGTCGATCCGGATGTCCTCGACCGGCTCGGCGGCCAGCTTCGCCGCGACGCGCTCCCGCACCGGCCCGGCGAGCTCCGGGTCCAGCCCGAACGCCGCGCCGAACGACCCGGCGCCCGGCGTGTGGGTGTTCAGCAGCCGCAGCGCCTCGGCGCCGAAGTCGGCGGGCGTCGAGCGGGAGAACCGGTCCGCCGGGACGTACACCGTGTGGACCGGTTGGCGGCCTTCCGCACCGCCGGGGAAGCGCTCGCCGTGGGCGTCGCGGACGGCGGCGATGCGCGCGGACAGGTCGTCGTACGAGGAGACGCTGAGGTTCACCCCGCAATGATCCCCCAACCCCCACCGGCTAGGGAACCGATACCGCGTGATCGGCTACCGCGTCAGGTCAGCCCGCCTGGATCCCCCAGGTCCCGGTGAACTCCTCGCCCGGCGCGAGGTCGACGACGCCCTCCCCGGACGCGAACGCGTTGGGCGGGCACGTCATGGGCTCGACGCCGAGGCCGGAGCGCGGGTCCGGGGCGTCGTCGGCGGTGTAGACCTCCATCCACGGGTGCGCCTCGTCGGCCCAGAGCCGCACCGCGCGGTCGCCGCCGGACAGGGTCACCCAGGCGCGGCCGTGGCCGTCGCGGTTGAGTCCGGTGTAGGCGTTGTCGATCCGCCGGTCTCCGACCACGGGCCCGGTGCGCAGGTCGTACTCGGTGCCGGTGACGTCCTGGGACGGCCCGGACGGGATCATCCGCCCGTCCACCGGGAGGTACCGGTCGGCGCCCAGCGTGACGGTGCAGCCGTCGATGGGCTCGCCGACCGTCAGGTAGGGGTGCGCGCCGTGGCCGTAGGGGGCGGTCCGGGTTCCGGTGTTGCGGGCCGTCATCCGCACGCGCAGGCCCTCGTCGGCGTCCAGGGTGTACTCGGCCTCCAGGTCGAGGCGGAACGGGTACCCGGCCGCGCCGAGCAGCCGGTGCGTGAGCCGCACCCGGTCGGGCTCGTGCTCGGCCGCCGTCCACGCCGCCCAGCGGACGAGCCCGTGGATCGCGCAGTCCCGCTCGGGCTCGGACAGGTCGAGCCGGTGCGAGGCCCCGCCGTACTCGTAGGAGCCGCGGTCGACGCGGTTCGGCCACGGGATCAGCAGCTGGCCGAACGCGGCGGGGGCCGGCTCGTCGGCGCCGTGCGTCAGCACGAGCGGGCGCCCTTCGCGGGTCAGCTCGCGCAGGCTCGCGCCCGACTCGGTGACGACGGCCTGGTAGTGCCCCGCGCTGAGGGCGTACTGCTCGCCGGTGAGGGCGGACCGCTCCCCGCTGATCGACTCGCTCATGCGTGCGACGTTACCCCCGCCGCCACGGCTGCGCGATCTCCGCCGCGGCGGCCCGGCCCTCTCCGCCTCGGCCGCCCTGTCCCCTCCGCCTCGGCGGTCAGGCAGGCTCCGCGAGGGCGTGCAGGGCGTCGGTGAAGACGTTCGCCGGCGGCTCGACCAGTCCGGCGCCGACCTGGCCCGTCCCGGCCTCCCGCCCGGCGATGCCGGTGTCGATGACGGGCAGGATCCCGGTGCGGACGACCCGGGTGACGTCCACGCCCACCGGGGTGCCGCGGAACGACAGCAGCGGGATCTGCAGCACCGGGTGCTCGGCGAGCGTGATCTCGTACATCCGCTGGGTGGCGGCCACCGCGTCGGGCACCTCCCCGCCGACGAACCGGACGATCGCGGGCGCGGCGGCGAGCGCGAACCCGCCCATCCCGGCCGTCTCGGTGATCGCCGAGTCGCCGATGTCGGGGTTGGCGTCGTCCGGGCCGTAGCCGCCGAGGTAGAGGCCGTCCGGGACGCCGGCGGGGCCGGTGAACCAGCGGTCGCCCGTCCCCGACACCTGGATGCCGAAGTCGGTGCCGTTGCGGGCCATCGCCACGACGAGGCTCGATCCCGGCACGTCGCGGGCCGCGTCCGCGCAGGCCTTCGCCGCCGCCATCCCCGCGTTGAGGAAGAAGTGGTCGTTGCCCGCCGCGAACCGCAGCGCCTCGGCGGCCCTCGCGCGGGGCACCTCCTCGGCCGCCGCGAGCGCGGGCGCCAGCTCGCGCAGCAGCAGCGACGTCGCCGCCCGGTTGCGGTTGTGCAGCTCGTCGCCCATCTGCAGGGCCTGCGCGATGAGCGCCATCAGGTCGATCGGCCCGTGCCGCCGGACGGCCTCGCGCAGCGCCGGGCCGAGCACCTCGCACATCCACGCCAGCCGCTCGATCACCTCCGGCCCGTACGCCCCGTACCGCAGCACCTTCCCGAGGCCCTCGTTGAGCGAGCAGTAGGACGTCCCGCCGTGCTCGGCGTCCTCGACCACGAGCATCCACATGGACGGGCTGACGACGCCCGCCATCGGGCCGACCGCGGCGTGGTGGTGGCACGGCTCGAACACCGCCGCGCCGCGCTCCAGTTCGCGCTCGGCGCCGCGCGGCGTCTCGGCGAGCCCCTCCAGGAGCATCGCGCCGACCAGCGCGCCGCGCATCGGGCCGGACGCCCGCTCCCATTCCAGCGGCGGGCCCGCGTGCAGGAACGTCCCCGGCTCCAGGCCGAGCACGTCGCGCGCGGGGCGCACGTCCACCAGGTGCGGGCGCGCCGTCACCATCCGCTGGACGGCGCGCGCGTTGGCGTCGGCGTGGCCGGGGTCGCCGAGGACCGCCGCGAGCGCGGCCTCCGTCCCGGCCGGCGGCGGCCGCCAGTCGACCGCCTCCACCGGGACGGCCTGGTCGGCGAGCGCGCTCGCGAGCACCTCGACGCCGGTCGCGACGACGCGCGGCTCACGGACGAGCAGCCCGCCCAGCCGATGCCCGCGGTGCTGCTCCCGGGGCAGCTCCCGGTGGTCGCTCATCGGGTCATCCCTTCGACGATCGACCCGTCCACCAGCGCCAGCGCGTGCCGGGTCGCCTGCGCGTTGGAGGCGAACACGTCCGCGCCCGCCTCGCACAGCGCGGCGGCCTGCCGGTCGCGGTCCTGCGGGTCCGCCGGCGTCCCGCAGAGCGACACGACGACGGCGAGGTCGGGCCGGTCCCGCACCGCCGCGGTGACGGCCGGGACGAGCCCGGCGGCCGGGTCGGGCTCCGCGCCGTGGCCGAGCACCACGTCCAGGAGCAGGACGCCGCAGCCGTCGTCGGCGGCCTCGGCGCGCAGCGCCTCCAGCCGCAGCGTCGGGTCGATCATCGGGTGCGCGCGGCCGCGCGTGTAGGCGTCGTCGCCGAAGTCGGTGAACCGGTGGCCGCGCGCCTCCAGGTCCCGGCCGAGCGCGTCGCGCGCGATCATCTCGGCCTCGTCGCGCAGCGTCCCGCCCGCGAACAGCCCGCGCAGCGCCAGGCCGGGGGCGGGCGCGGCGCGCCGGGGCGAGACCCAGCGCGGCCACGTCGGGACGGGACGGCCGAGCGCCCGCAGCGCCTTCTCCGCCGCGCGCGTCAGGTCGTCCTCGCCGGGCAGCGGCAGCGCGAACACCACCGGGGTGTCGAGCCGCCGGGCGGCCTCCCGGATCAGGTCCAGCACCTGCGGCGCGGGCGGCTTGGACACCAGCACGATCAGCTCGGTGCCGGGGTCGGCGTCCAGCGCGGCCAGCGCGGCGAGCGCCGACCGGCCGCTCACCTCGGGCGACAGGTCACGTCCGCCGACGCCGAGCACGTGGCTGACGCCGGTGCCCGCCGCGTCCAGCAGGCACATCAGCTGCTGCGCGCCCGTCCCCGACGCCGCGACGACGCCGACCGGGCCGGGCCGCACCGCGTTGGCGAACCCGAGGCCCGCGCCGCCGATCACGGCGGTCCCGCAGTCCGGGCCCATCACGATCAGCCCGCGCCGCGCCGCCGCCTCCTTCAGGGTGATCTCCTGCCCGACCGGCACGTTGTCGCTGAAGATCATCACGTTGAGGCCGGCGTCCAGGGCGTCCATCGCCTCGGGGAAGACGTGCGGGCCCGGCACCGACAGCAGCGCCACGGTCGCGTCGCCGCGGGCCGCGGCGGATCCGGTCGTCCTGGCCGGCGCGGGCGCGCCCAGGATCCCGCCCCCCGCGGGCGGGCGGGACGCCTCGCGCAGCAGCGCGTCCAGCGCCTCCCGCGCACCCTCCAGCCCGCCTTCGCCGGGCCCGTCCTCGTCGAGGCGGATCGCCACGACCAGGTCGTCCGGCCCGGCGCCGGCCGGCACGGCGAAGCCCATGCGGCCGAACATCTCGCGGTTCAGCTCGGTGCCCATCGCCACCATGGCCGCGGCGACGCCGGACCGTTCCGACAGGAGCCGGCTCACCCGCATCAGCGTGACCGAATCGTGGTAGCCCCCCCGCCGCACCTCGACCCAGTCCGTCATGCGGTGGCCCTCGGGGCGTGGAGGTGCGGTACCGGGATGCGCGGCACCTGGAGGTGCTGGACCCGGAGATACGCGGAGGCGCTGAGGGCGAGGGCGGCACGGCATCCGGCGAGGACGCCGTGCGCGAGGTCCGCGCCCGACGTGTGGCCCACCGCGAGCAGGCGGCGGACGGCGGCCTGCGGCGGCTCGTGGCCCGCGACGCAGCGCAGGACGGCGGTCACCTCGGCGCCCGCCTGGCCCGCCGCCGCGCAGTGCAGCAGCGTCGCGGCCAGCGCCGTCGTGCGGGTGCCGGCGTCGGCGGTGACGGCCGCGCCGAGCCAGTCGGCCAGCCCCACCGCGGCGTCGCCGTGCCGGACGGCGCCGCCGACCAGCCGCAGCGCGGCGAGCAGGCCGCACAGGATGTCGTCGCCGCTCGGCGTCAGCCCGGGGCCGAGGCCGACGATCCGCTCGGCCGCCTCCACGGCGCCCGCGAGGTCGCCCGCGGCGCAGGACGCGGCGAGCGCGTCCGGGTCGGGATGCCCGGCGAGGCCGCCGCCCGACGGGCCGTCGGCGGTGAGCGCGCCGGCCGCGGTCAGTTCGGCCTCCAGGGCGCGGATGCCCCGGGAGAGCGAGGCGGGCTGCATCGCGCCGAGCGCGGGGGAGGGGTCCCACCAGCGGCGCACGCGCACGGTGAGGCCCTCCGCCTCGATCCGGCCGTCGCCGACGAACGCGTCCGCGCCCTCGCGGACGGACCGGAACGGGTGCTCGCGCCGGTGGGCGACGACCACCACGGCGTTCGGCAGCCGGCCGGCGTCGGAGGTGACGACGGCGAGCACGCGCGGCTCGCGGCGGCCTCCGGGGCCGCCTCCCCGCATCTCCAGGTACAGCGCCGCGGGGAAGACCGCGATGACGCGGGCCGCGCGGCGCGGCGGGTCGAGCAGGGGCCGAAGCGCGAGGCTCGCGGCGCCGGCGGCGGGGGGCCGCCCTCCGGGGCGGTCCGGGAGCCGGATCGGGTCGCGGACGAGAGCGGTCACGGATCCTCCCGAGGCCGGTGTCGGCGGCCGCCCGGGGTACGGACGGCCCGGCCTCCGGCATGACGGTAGAACGGGGCCGCCATTGGACGTATGGATAAAACTGCCAAGGATGGTTGTCATCGTTCGTCTTTGTTGTCAGTGTTGATCAGGCATCGGTAGCGATCACGCCGTCACGGGCGATGTACGCACCAAAAGGCGAGGTGACCCCTGGCATGAGTTACACCACTGCGGACCCGGGCCCACCGGCCCTCCGGCTCGCGAGTACCGGAACCCTGACCTACGGCCTTTCGGTCGGAGAGGTCCTCGGCGTCAGCACCCTGAACGGCGCCCGCCTCATCGCCGGACGGGCCGGACTCGAACGCGTCGTCCAGCGGCTGAACGTGATGGAGGTCCCCGACATCCTGTCGTGGGTCAAACCGAACGAACTGCTGCTCACCACCGGCTACCCCCTCCGCAACACCCCCCAGTCGCTCGACAACCTGGTCGCCGACCTGGACGAGCGCGGCCTCGCGGCGCTGGCCATCAAGCTGGGCCGCTACCTGGACTCGCTGCCCGCCGAGATGATCGCGCAGGCGGACCGGCGCGGCTTCCCCCTGATCCTGCTCCCGAACGACGTCGGCTTCGACGACATCCTGAACCAGGTCCTGACCGACATCCTGAACCGGCAGGCGGCCGTCCTCGCCCGCACCGAGGAGGTGCACCGGGCGCTCGTGCAGATCGTGCTGTGCGGCGGCGGCCTCCAGGAGGTCGTGGACGAGGTCGCGACGCTGCTGGACGTGGCGGTCGTGGTGCTGGACGGCGAGCAGCGGGTGCTCGCGGGCGCCGGCCCCGACGAGCACGTCCAGGCGATGCGGGCGTTCGACGCGGGCCGGCACGCGGCGTGCGGCCGCGGCGGCTGCGGCATCATCGGCGCGCACGGCACCGGCGACCACCTGGTCGTGCCCGTGATGGCGGGCGGGTTCGACCACGGCCGGATCGTCGCGTTCAGCCCCGGCGGCACCCTGCGCGGCACCGACCTCGGCATCCTGGAGCGCGCCGCGACCGTCGCCGCGCTCGTGGTGACCAAGCAGCAGGCCGTCGCGGCGGTGGAGAGCAAGTACCGCGCCGACTTCCTGCGCGACATCCTCGCGGGCCGGGCGGGCGGGGACGACCGGATCGTGTCGCACTGCGGCGGGTTCGGCTGGGACCTCGACCGGCCGATGATGGTGGTCGTCGCCGAACTGGACGGGCGCCCCCGCGGGGCCGCGGGCCAGGAGGCCGAGGGCAAGGGCCGGGCTCTCCCGGCGGGCAAGGCCGTCGAGCCCGACGGCGGCGCGCGCGGCGTCCGCGGCGCCGAGGAGCGGGCCGCGCAGGAGCGGCTCGCCGCGGCCTGGACGACGGCCGTCCGGCGGCACGACCGGGGCGCGGCCGTCGCGAGCTTCGCCCACGAGGTCGTGGCGATCGTGGGCGCCGAGGGCGGCGACCCCGCCGAGTGGACCGCCGGACCGGTCCAGGCGATGGTCAAGGAGGCCTCGTCGATCTTCGCCGAGCACCTGCCGGTGCGGCGCACGTTCTCCACCGGGATCAGCCGGACGGTGACCTCGCCTGCCGCGCTGCCCGAGGCCTACGAGCAGGCGGTGAAGGCCGTGCGGGTCGGGCGCCAGCTCAACGGGGCGGGCGCGCGGGCGCACTTCGACCAGCTCGGCGTGTACCGGCTGCTCAGCCTCGTCTCCGACCCGGACGAGCTGCACGCGTTCGTCCGCGAGACGCTGGGCGACCTCGCCGCCGACGACGAGCCGGAGCTGGTCGACCTGCGCCGCACCCTCCAGGTGCTGCTGGAGACGAACCTCAACGTCGCGGAGACGGCCCGCCGGCTGCACTTCCACTACAACACGCTGCGCTACCGCATCGGGAAGCTGGAAAGGATGCTCGGAGCGTTCACCGAGGACGCCCATCTGCGGCTCAACCTCACCCTCGCCCTTCACGTGCTGCGCATGCGGGGTATCTGAGGGTAGCGCCACCGCCCCGTGCCCCCGGGGCGCCACACCGGAGCCGGACGGCCGTCGCCACTGCTCGTCCCGTCCGCGCACCGGCCGGTCCTCCCAATCCTGGACGCGCGGTTTGGCAGATGTCGCCGATGCCCGCCCACCAGGGTAGATCTACCTTGCCCGCATGAAAGGCCCGCGGGAACGCGGCCGGCTGAGCAGGAGGACCCCCATGGTGATCGGCTGGAAGCTGCACGGCGACGGACGGACGCCGCCGCCCGGGGAGGTCGTGCGGCCGGACGAGCGGCTGTCGTGGCCGCGGACCGCGGGCATCGGCGCCCAGCACGTGGTCGCGATGTTCGGGGCGACCTTCGTGTTCCCGGTCGTGATGGGCCTGGACCCCAACCTGGCGATCATGATGTCCGGGATCGCGACGATCCTGTTCCTGCTGATCGTGGGCGGCCGGGTGCCGAGCTACCTCGGCACGAGCGCCTCGTTCGTCGGCGCGGTCGCGGCGATCCGCGCGGCGGGCGGCGACAGCGCCACCGTCACCGGGGCGATCCTCGTCGCGGGCCTGGTGCTCGCGGTGATCGGCGTGCTCATCCACGTGGTGGGCGGCGAGGTCATCCACAAGGTGTTCCCGCCGGTGGTCACCGGCGCCGTGGTCATGCTGATCGGCTTCAACCTGGCCCCCGTCGTCGCGACCGTGTACTGGCCGCAGGACCAGTGGGTGGCGCTGGCGACGCTGGCGTTCGCGGTGCTCTGCGCGGTGCTGCTGCGCGGCTTCTGGGCGCGGATCACTATCCTGCTGGCGCTGGTGTTCGGCTTCGTCCTGTCGTGGCTCCTCGACGCCGCCGCCGGGAAGATCACCTCCGTGCTGCCCGGCCAGAACCTGCTGGACGGCGCCGGCAAGCCGTGCACGGCGGAGGGCCCCTTCTGCGTCGCCACCGCGTTCCCGCACGACCGGGTGAACCTCACGAGCGTGAAGGCCGCCGACTGGTTCGGGTTCCCCGACCTGCACGCCCCCGACTTCAAGACCTCGGCGATCCTGCTGGCGCTGCCCGCCGTCATCGCGCTGATCGCGGAGAACACCGGGCACGTCAAGGCCGTGGCCGCGATGACGAACGACGACCTGGACCCCGTCCTCGGCCGGGCCATCGCCGCGGACGGCGTCGGCACCGCCCTCGCCACCGCCGTGGGCGGCTCGCCCACCACCACCTACGCCGAGAACATCGGCGTCATGGCGGCGACCAGGATCTACTCGACCGCCGCCTACTTCGTCGCCGCGATCGTGGCGATCCTGTTCGGGCTGTGCCCGAAGTTCGGAGCCCTCGTCGCCGCGACGCCGGGCGGCGTCCTCGGCGGCATCACCGTCGTCCTCTACGGGATGATCGGGCTGCTCGGCGCGAAGATCTGGATCGAGAACCGGGTCGACTTCGCCGACCCGGTCAACCTCGTCCCGGTGGCCGCCGCGATCATCCTGGCGATCGGGAACGTGACACTCCAGGTGACCGACGACTTCCCGCTCCAGGGCATCGCGCTCGGCACCATCGCCGTGCTGGTCGGCTACCACGTCCTGAACGTGCTGCGCCGGCCGGAGGACACGGGCGGCGGCATCATCGCCCCGGCGGAGGAGGAGATCGGCGGCCCCGTCAGGCACGCCGACCACGATCGGCCGGGTACACCCAGGACCGATGAGAGCTGACGAGGGGCCGCGGTGAAACCACCTCCGTTCGGGTACCACGCGCCGGGCACGCTCGGCGAGGCCCTGGACGCGCTGGCCGCCGCGCCCGGCGGGAAGGTGCTGGCGGGCGGGCAGAGCCTCATCCCGCTGCTGAACATGCGGCTGGCCGCGCCGTCCGACCTGGTCGACATCAACCGGGTCGCGGAGCTGGACACCCTCCACGTCGGCGACCGGGGCGTGCGGGTCGGCGCGCTCGCCCGGCACGCGCGGGTGGAGCGCTCGGCGGAGGCGGCGGCCGTGCAGCCGCTGCTCGGACGGGCGCTGCGGCACGTCGCGCACCCGGTGATCCGCAACCGGGGGACGGTCGTCGGCAGCCTGGTGCACGCCGACCCCGCCGCCGAGATGCCCGCCGTGCTGGCCGTCCTCGGCGGGACGGTCGAGGCGGCCTCGGCGCGGGGCCGCCGCACCATCGCGGCCGAGGCGTTCTTCCGCGGCCCCCTGGAGTCGGCGCTCGAACCCGGCGAGCTGGCCGTCGCGGCGTTCTTCCCGGCCGCGCCGCCGCGCACCGGGACCGCGTTCGCCGAGACGGCGCGGCGGCACGGCGACTACGCGCTCAGCGGCGTCGCCGCCGTCGTCGGCCTCGACGAGGACCTGCGCGTCGGCTCGGCGCGGGCCGGGTTCCTCGGCATCGCGCCGACGCCGCTCGTGCTCGACCTGACCGCCGCCGCGGGCCCCCGCGGCGACTGGGCGGCGGCGGCCGCGCACGTCCGGGAGCGGATCGACCCCGAACCCGACATCCATGCGGGCGCCGATTACCGGCGCCACCTGACCGGCGTGCTCGCCGAGCGCGCCCTGAACGCGGCCGCGGCCGAGGCGCTGCGGAGGGCGGAGGACTGATGGCGGAGAGCTTCGAGGTCGCGCTGACCGTCAACGGGACGCACCGCACGGCGCGCGTCCCGGCGCGGCGGCTGCTGTCGGACCTGCTCCGGCACGACCTCGGGCTCACCGGCACGCACGTCGGCTGCGAGCACGGCGTCTGCGGCTGCTGCACCGTCCTGCTGGACGGGGAACCGGTCCGCTCGTGCCTCATGCTCGCCGTCACCGCCGCGGGCCACGAGGTCACCACCGTCGAGGGGCTCGCGGCGCCGGACGGGACGCCCTCCCCGGTGCAGCGCGCGTTCCGCGAGTGCCACGGGCTGCAGTGCGGGTTCTGCACGCCCGGGTTCCTCTGCACGGTCACGGCGCTGCTGCGGGAGACGCCGCGCCCCACCGAGGACGAGGTCCTGGAGGGGATCTCGGGGAACCTGTGCCGCTGCACCGGCTACCAGAACATCGTGAAGTCGGTGCACCGCGCCGCCGACCTGCTCAGCGGTTCCGGGGGGTGCGGGGGGTCGTCCCCCCGCAATGAAACAGCTGAGGGGTCGTCCCCCCTCAAGGCAACAGCTGAGGAGTCGTGAATGGGCACCCGGGTCTTCGGTGAACCGGTCGAGCGGCGCGAGGACGGCAGGCTCCTCACCGGGCGCGGCCGCTACCTCGACGACCTCGGGCGGGACGCGCTCGCGGCGGCGTTCGTGCGCTCCCCGCACGCGCACGCCCGGATCGCCGACATCGACGTGTCGGGGGCCCTCGACGTCGAGGGGCTGGTCGCCGTCTACACCTGGGAGGACCTGCCGGGGAAGGTCGGGGACCCGCTGCCGCTCCTCATCCCGCACCCCGCGCTGACCCACGGCCGCACCGGGTACCCGCTCGCCCGCGACACCGTCCGGCACGTCGGCGAGCCCGTCGTGATGGTCGTGGCCCGCGACCGCTACCTGGCCGAGGACGCCGCCGAGCGCATCCGCGTCGAGTACGAGCCGCTGCCGCCCGTCGTCGGCATCGAGACGGCGGAGCGGGCCGAGCACCTGGTCCACGACGACGTGCCCGGCAACGTGGGCGCCGTCCTGGTCCAGGAGAACGGCGACGCGGCCGCGGCGATCGACGCCGCGCCGCACGTGCTGGAGTTCCGGCTGTCCATCGAGCGCAGCGCGTCCATGCCGCTGGAGGGCCGCGGCGTCTACGCGCGGTGGGACGCCGACGACGGGTCGCTGCGCGTGTACTCCTCCACGCAGGCGTCGACGAGCGTGCGGGCGGCGATCGCGGCGCGGCTCGGGATGCCGAACGGCAAGGTCGAGGTGGTGGCGCCGGACGTCGGCGGCGGCTTCGGCGTGAAGATCGTCCACCCGTGGCCCGAGGAGGTCCTGGTGCCGTGGGCGGCGCGGCTGCTGGACCGCGAGATCAAGTGGACCGAGGACCGCCGCGAGCACTTCGTCTCGGCCGCGCACGAGCGCGGGCAGTTGCAGGACGTGCGGGTCGGGTTCGACGACGAGGGCCGCGTCCTCGGCCTGGACGTGCGGATCCTGCACGACCACGGCGCCTACACCCCGTACGGGATCATCATCCCGATCGTCACCTCCACCCAGCTCCTCGGCCCCTACAAGATCGGGGCGTACCGGGCGGAGGTCGTCAGCCTCTACACCAACACGCTCATCGTCACCCCGTACCGGGGCGCGGGCCGTCCGCAGGGCGTGTTCTGCATGGAGCGGACGATGGACCGCATCGCCCGCCACCTCGGCCGCGACCGCGCCGACGTGCGCGCCGCCAACTTCATCCAGCCCGACGAGTTCCCCTACGACCAGGGCCTGACGTTCCAGGACGGCCGGCCGCTGATCTACGACTCGGGGAACTACCCCGAGCTGCTCCGCAAGGCGCGGGCGCTGATCGGCTGGGACGGCTTCGAGGCCGAGCGCGCCGCCGCCGCGGCCCGGGGCCGCCGCATCGGCATCGGCCTCGGCGTCTACGTCGAGGGCACGGGCGTCGGCCCGTACGAGGGCGGCCACGTCGAGATCGACACCGCGGGGCGGGTGCACGTGTCGACCGGGCTCACCTCGCAGGGGCAGGGCCACGAGACCGTGTTCGCCCAGATCGCCGCCGCCGAGCTGGGCGTCCCCATCGAGGACGTCCACGTCACGACGGGCGACACCCGGCGGTTCGGGTACGCGGTCGGCACGTTCGCGTCCCGCGCGGCGGTGATGAGCGGCAACGCGATCGCGCTGGCGTGCCGGAAGGTCCGCGGCAAGGCGCTGCGCATCGCGGGCGAGGCGCTGGAGGCCGACCCGGACGACCTGGAGATCACCGACGGGGTCGTGCACGTGCGCGGCGACCGGTCGGCGGCCGTCCCGCTGCGGACGGTGGCGGTGCTGTCGAACCCGCTGCGGTACGCGTTCGACGAGGAGGCCGCGGCGGCGACGCAGTTCGCGGTGGGCCGCCCGGCCACCGAGCCGCCCGTCGCGGCCGGGGACGAGCCCGGCCTGGAGGGCCGCGACTACTACTCGCCGGTGCGCTCGACGTTCGCCTCCGGGGCGCACGCCGCGATCGTGGAGGTCGACCCCGACACGGCGGAGGTCGCGATCCTGCGGTACGCGGTCGTGCACGACTGCGGGCGGCTCGTCAACCCGATGGTGGTGGAGGGCCAGATCCACGGCGGCGTCGCGCAGGGCGTCGGCGGCGCGCTGTACGAGCGGATGGTGTACGACGAGTCGGGCCAGCTGCTCAACGCCTCGTTCATGGACTTCCTGATGCCGTACGCGACGGAGGTCCCGCGCATCGAGACCGACCACCTGGAGACGCCGTCGCCGCTGAACCCGCTCGGCATCAAGGGAGCGGGGGAGGCCGGCGTCATCCCGGTGTCGGCGGTGGTCGCGTCGGCGGTCGAGGACGCGGAGGGGATCCGGGTGGACGCGATGCCGCTGTCCCCGGACGACCTGTACACGCTCCGGCTGCGCGCCGCGGACGACCCGTCCCTGCGCGTCAAGGAGGACGCCGAGGTCTCCTGACGGCGGGCCGGGCCCGTCACGGGCGCGGGCCGGGGCACGGGTCCGGGGCGCGGGTCTGGCTGGCGGGGCCGGCTCGGGAAAGCAGGGGACCTCGGCCCCGCCAGCGTGCCGACCTTGGCACAGACCGCCCCGGCACTCCGGCCCAACCGGGTTTCCTCCGGGAAGGTCGCTTTCAGGCGTGGGACGGCTGGTCAGGGGCGTTTCCGCCGAGGGAGCGCGGCAGGTAGTTCTCGACCGCGGCGGGCCGGAAGCCGGCCTGCCTGATCCAGCCGAGGATCATCTGGAACTCCTGGGCGAGGCCCTTGCGGTAGTGCATGAGGATGATGTCGCCGGGCTTGAACCCCTTGCCTCCGTCGCCGCGCGCGAAGCCGTTGTAGCCGACGCCGGGGCCTGAGGTGCCGTTGTAGAACTCCGCCGACCACAGCAGCACCGACTTGATGCCGCAGTCCTTCGCCGCCTGCAGGGTGGTCTGGTTGTAGCTGCCGAACGGAGGACGGAAGACCTGGGGGCGGCGCCCGTACTGCTTCTGGATGGCGTCGGAGGAGTCGCAGATCTCCTTCTTCTGCGACTCGGCGCTGAGCGTCGCCATGTTGGGGTGCGTGACGGTGTGGTTCTCCATCTGCGACCCGGCGTTGCGCATGGCCCAGAAGTACTGTCCCTGCCCCTTGATGTAGGTGGAGGTCAGGAACGTCAGGATGGGGACCTTCTCCTTGCGGACGAGGTTCACGAACTCCGAGTCGTAGGTGTAGCCGTCGTCGATGGTCAGGAAGACGACGCGCTCCTGCGTCTCGATGTGGTCGATGACGGGCGGCAGGCCGTTGGCGGCGGGCTTCGGCATCGTCCACGACCCGGGCTTGGGCGTCGCCCACCGCTGGTCGTCGAGGACGGACGCGAGCTGCGTCCGCATGGACGGGCCTGAGTCGCCGCCGAACCCGGCGGTCGCGACGGGCCAGCCGCCCGCGGCCACGCCGAACACTCCGGCGGCGACCATGGCGATCACGGGCGTCTTCCCTGCCATCGACCGCGTACTCCGTTCGCTCGGGGGGTCTGAAGTTCTCTGGGGGGTTCTGAAGCTCTTCGGGGTGCAATGGGTCCGCATCGGTTGACGCGCGAGGGGCGGTCCAGGTTCGCCCCAGCGCGGAACCTGCCGGACATATCTGACCATTCCCAGGCGTCGGGGGAGTGCATCTCACCAATCCTCGGCGTGTACTCGGCAGAAGTTGCCGTTCGGCGAGGGGGCCGGGTTCTCTAAAGTCGGGTCATGCAGCTCACCGGCAGTGCCAGCGTCGCCGCGCCGCTCGACCGCGTCTGGGACGCGCTCCAGGACCCGGCCGTGCTGGCGAGGACGATTCCCGGGTGCCGCTCCCTGGAGGAGACGGGGGACGGCACCTACCGCATGACGGTCACGGCGGGCGTCGCGTCGATCCAGGGCACCTACGTGGGGCAGGTCGAGCTGGCCGACCCCGACCCGCCGCGCTCGTTCGTGCTGCGCGCCCGCGGCCAGGGCGCGCCCGGCACGGTGGACGCCACGGTCCGCGTCCGGCTGACGGACGGCGACGGCACCACCCGGATCGACTACGACGCGGACGCGGTCGTCGGCGGGATGGTCGGCGGCGTCGGGCAGCGGATGCTCGGCAGCGTCGCCAAGCGCACCGCGGGCGAGTTCTTCTCCGCCGTCGAACGCGACCTCATCGCGCTCGCCCAGGCCCCGGCGCTCGCCCAGGCCCCGGCGCTCGCTCCCGCCGCGGAGCCGCCGCCCGGGGCCCCGGCGACGCCGCCCGCCGCCGGTGCCGCGGCTCCGGGACGTGCCGTGTACCCCGGGCGCGCCGCGGCCGAGCCGGCGCCCTCGGGGGCCTGGCTCCCGATGGCCGCCGCGTTCGGTACCGGCGGCGCGGTCGCCCTCGCGGGCGTGGCGGTCGGCTACCTCATCGGCCGCCGCGCCCGCTGAGACACGCCGCGAAGGTCTCCGCGACCCCGGGAAGGCCGGACGACCGCACCCGGAAACGGCGACGGCGGGCGCCCCGGGAGACTTCCCCAGGACACCCGCCGTTCGAGCCGGCCGACCGGCGGCCGCGTGCTAGCTGACGGCCACCAGGTCGACGACGAAGATGAGCGTCTCGCCGGGCTTGATGGCCGGGCTGGGGCTGCGGTCGCCGTAGGCGAGGTGCGGCGGGATGACGAGCTTGCGGCGCCCGCCGACCTTCATCCCGGCGATGCCCATGTCCCAGCCCTTGATGACGCGGCCGGAGCCGAGCTCGAAGTCCAGCGTGCCGCCGCGGTTCCAGGACGCGTCGAACTCCTCGCCGGTCGACCACGACACGCCGACGTAGTGCATCGACACCTGCGAGCCCTTGACGGCCTCGGGGCCGTCGCCCTCGGTGATGTCGGTGATGTCGAGGTAGGCGGGCGGCTGGCCCTCGGGGAAGTCGATCTCGGGGCGTTCAAGCGCCATGAACGGGCTCCAGCGGTCTCGTCGGATGCAAGGACAGAACAGAGCTGCTCAGCCTATCCGCACGCGGGTCACGAAAGAACGGTGCTTCCGTTGGCACATTGCGACGGTTTCGCAGGTGGGCGGCGTCCGGTAGACCCTATGACCATGGTGAGGCGGTGTTCCTGGTGAGGCGGGGCCTGTGGTGACGCGGTTGCGGATCGGCATCGACACGGGCGGGACGTTCACCGACGTCGTCGCCCTGGACGGGGACGGGACCCTCGTCACCACGAAGACGCCCTCGACGCCCGCCGACCCGGCCGAGGGGTTCGCCGACGGCGTCGCCAAGATCCTCCGGCTGACCGGCGCGGGGCCGGAGGACGTCGCGGCGCTGTCGCACGGTACGACGGTCGCGACGAACCGGCTCCTGGAGGACCGGATCGACGACCTCGGGTTCGTCACGACCGAGGGCTTCGAGTCGATCCTGGAGATCGCCAGGCAGAGCGTCCCGGACGGCTACGGCAACAGCTACTTCTGGGTGAAGCCGCCGCGGATCGTCCCCGCGCACCGCGTGCGGGCGGTCGGCGGGCGGCTCGACCACACCGGCGCCGAGCTGCGCCCGTTCGACGAGGAGTCGGCGGTCGCGGCGGCCCGCTGGTTCCGCGACCAGGGGATCCTCGCGATCGGGGTGTGCTTCCTGCACTCCTACGCCGACCCGTCGCACGAGCTGGCGATGCGGGACGTGCTGGCCCGCGAGCACCCGGACGCGGTCGTGTCGCTGTCGTGCGAGGTGCTGCGCGAGTACCGCGAGTACGAGCGGTCGGTGACGACGCTCGTCGACGCCGCCGTCAAGCCCGCGATGAACGGCTACCTCGCGCGGATCGCCGAGCGCGTCGCGGCGCGGCTGCTGGTGATGAAGAGCAACGGCGGCGTGCTGTCGGCGGACGAGGTGGCGCGGCAGCCGATCACGACCGTCCTGTCCGGCCCGGCGGCCGGGGCGCTCGGCGCGGCGTTCGTCGTCTCGCGCAGCGGGCACGGCTCGGTCGTGACGCTGGACGGCGGCGGGACGTCCACCGACGTCGCGGTCGTCCTGGACGGCGAGCCGACCCTCACGACCGAGGGCTCCATCGGCCGCCACCCCGTCAAGATCCCGATGATCGACATCGTGACCGTCGGCGCGGGCGGCGGGTCGGTGGCGTGGCGCTCCCCGGAGGGCGCGCTGAAGGTCGGGCCGCGCAGCGCCGGGGCCGATCCCGGGCCGCTCTGCTACGGGCGCGGCGGCGCCGAGGTCACGGTGACCGACGCGCACGCCGTCCTCGGCCGCATCCCGCCGCACCTGCTGGGCGGCGAGGTGCCGCTGGACGTGGCCGCCGCTCGGCGGGGCCTGGAGGCGCTCGCCGCGGAGCTCGCCCTGCCGGTCGAGCGGGCCGCCGCCGGGATCCTGGAGATCTCCGCGTGGAACCAGGCCAACGCCATCCGGCAGATCACCGTGAAGCGCGGCCTGGACGTGCGCGACTACCCGCTCGTCGCGTTCGGCGGCTCCGGCCCCCTGCTGGCGTGCCGGCTGCTCGACGTCCTCGGCCTGCCCGCCGCCGTCGTCCCGGAGAACCCGGGCAACCTGTCGGCGTTCGGACTGCTCACGGTGGACGTGAAGAACGACTACGTCCGGACCCGCGTGGTCCGCGACGCTGAGCTCGACCCCGCGCTCCTCGCCGAGGTCTACGCCCACCTCGAAGCCGAGGCCGCCGAGGCGCTGGCCCGCGAGGGGTTCCCCGAGGACCGCCGCCGCTTCGCCCGCTCCGCCGACCTGCGCTACTACGGCCAGGCGTTCGAGGTGCGGGTCGCCGCGCCCGCCGGACCGCCGGACGGGGAGCTGCGCGCCGAGGTCGTCCGCCGGTTCCACGACGCGCACGAGGCCCTCTACGGATACTGCTACCGGGACGACCCGCGCCACCCGGTCGAATGGGTCAACCTGCGGGTCTCCGGCATCGGCCCCATCGAACGGCCGCGCCCGTCCGAGCGCCCGCCCGGGGACGGCGACGCGTCCCGGGCCCGCACCGGAACCCGGAGGGTCTACTTCGACGCGTGGGAGGAGTCGGCCGTCTACCGGCGCGAGAAACTCGCGCCCGGCGACACCGTCGAAGGCCCGGCCGTCATCGAGGAGTTCGGCTCGACGCTCCCGCTGCACCCCGGCTTCACGGCGACCCTCGACGGCCACGGCAACCTGGTGGTGACGCGATGACCGGCCCCCTGACGGACCCGATCCTGCTGGAGATCGTCGAAGGGACGCTGGCGTCGGTGGAGCGCGAGGTCGAGACGGCCATCGCCCGCACCGCCCGCTCGCCGATGATCCGCGACGCGCACGACTTCCGCGCCGGGATCCACGACCGGCGCCTGCGCAAGCTGACCGGACGGTCGTACTCGGCGCTCGTCCAGCCGGTCGCCCGCGACTTCCCGCCGGAGGAGATGCGGCCCGGCGACGTCTTCTTCCACAACGACGTGTACCTGTCGGAAGGCGGCATCGGGCACCTGCCGGACCTGTGCGTGACGGTCCCGGTGTTCCACGAGGACGAGGTGGTCGCGTTCGTCCAGGCGTTCGGCCACCACGACGACATCGGCGGCGCCGTCCCCGGATCGATGCCGAGCCACGCCCGCAGCGCGTTCGAGGAGGGCCTCATGGTCCCGCCGATCAAGCTGTGGGACCGGGGCGTGCCGAACCGGGCGGCGCTGACCATCATGACCCGCAACTCGCGGATGCCCGACTCCCTCGCCGGCGACCTGGACGCCGAGTGCTCGGCCTGCCTGATGGGCGCCCGCCGCCTCGGCGAGCTGTTCGCCCGCTACGGCCGCGCCGACGTGGAGGCGTGCTTCGACGCCATCATCGACCGGACCACCGAGACGTTCCGCCGCGAACTGCTCGCCAAGATCCCGGACGGGACGTTCGTGTGGGAGGACTACGCCGAGCACGACGGCGTCGACGCGCCCCGCCTGCACGCGCAGCGCATCACGCTGACCGTCGACAAGGCGGCCGCCGTCCCGCTGACCATCGACTTCACCGGGACGTCCCCGCAGGCCAAGGGGCCCATCAACCATGCGGGCGACTACTCGGGCGGGGTGTTCCTGAAGAAGTGGCTGGCGCCCGTCCTGCGCAACCTCGCCGACACCCCCGAGCGGGCCGCCGAACTCGACGTGAACGAGGGCGTGGTGCCGCTCATCGAGATGCGGTTCCCGGAGAAGGGCACGCTGCTCACGCCCGTGTTCCCCGCCCCGACCAACGCCCGCACGTTCGTCATCCTGCGGCTGCTCGGCGTCCTCGCGGGCGTGCTGGCCAAGGCCACGGGCGGGCGGATGCCGGCCGACCAGGAGACGATCCGCTACACGGGCGTCTACGGCGAGGACGACCGCGGCCCCTACCTGATGCGGGAGGTCCTCGGCGGCGGCTCGGGCGGCCGCTACTACGCCGACGGAGAGGACACCATCCACGTCGTGCCCGACTCCCGCAACATCCCCGCCGAGTTCGCCGAGGCCCGCTGGCCGTTCGTCGTCGAACGCCTCGGCCTCGCCGTCGACTCCGGCGGGCCGGGGGAGTACCGCGGCGGCCTCGGCTACGACAAGCACATCCGGATGCTCCGCGACGCCCACTACATGTCGATCGCCGACCGCTCCATCCTGTCGTGCTGGGGCGTCAACGGCGGCCGCGCGGGACGCCCGTTCCGCGTCGACATCGACGGCGAGGAGATGGACGGCCTCGTGGACGACCGGCCCGTCCGCGCCGGGCAGGTCATCCGCATCCGCACCACCGGCGGGGGAGGCTGGGGCGACCCGCTGAACCGCGACCCGTCCCGCGTGGCCGCCGACGTCCGCGACGGCAAGGTCTCCCTGGACGGCGCCCGCGAGGACTACGGCGTCGTCCTGGCGGACGGAGCGGTCGACGCCGAGGCGACCGAGACCCTCCGGGCGCGCCTGCGCGTGGAGCGCGGCCCGGTCCCGTTCTTCGACCGCGGCCCCGGCTTCCCCGAACTCTCCGGCGGCGCCACCTCCGCCGAAGTCGACACCCTCGACCCGTGACGTCGGGCCGACCTGGCGTTCCTCCGAGTACTCCTCGTGCAGGTCTTCGGCGCGGGCATGGCCTACTCGCATCGGCCCGACCAGGTACCGGTCCTGTCGCCGTCGGCGGATGCCGAGGGACGCGCTGGCTATAACATTGGATGCATGGGGCTGTTCGAGATCCAGGCTGAGCCGGAAGTCGTCGACTGGCTCATGTCGCTCACGCCTGCTCATCTGGCGCGTGCGGACGTGGTGTGCGGGATGCTCGCGGTCGAGGGCCCCTACCTCGGCATGCCCCTGGCCCGACCTCTTGGTGACGGCGTGTGGGAACTGCGGATCAACCTCCACCCCAAGGACATCCGGATCACCTACTGGTTCCCCGGGCACGACCGGGTCGTACTGTTAACGGTGTTCCGCAAGACCCGAGACGCCGAGACCGCCCAGGTGAGACGCGCCAAACAAGCACGGAAGATCTGCGAAGCCGAACACGACACCGACCAGATCATCAGCGTCATCGAGAGTCCGGAGGGATCATGAGCAGTCAGTGGAGCAGCCCGCACGTTCTTCTCGGCGACCACCCCGGCCTGGCCGCCAAGCGGGACACCGACGAATACCGGCTCGCCCACGAGGAAGCGCGCCTGGCGATCGCCCTCGGCCGTGCCGTCTACGCTCGGCGGACCGAGCTGGGCATGTCCCAGACCGAACTGGCCCGCCGCGCCGGGATGCGTCAGCCCGCGGTCTCCCGCATCGAATCCGGCGGTGGAGGAGTGCCGACGCTGGCCGTACTGAACCGACTCGGGCACGCTCTCGATCTGCGGTTCCGGGTCATCGTCGGGGAAGGCGACGCGGGCGCGGCGGAGACCGAACTGCGCGCCACCGCATGACCCGCCCCCCTTGCACGCGCAGCCCAGGCTGACGCTCGACCGCGGCCCCGGCTTCCTCGCCCTCTCCAGCGGCCCCACCTTCGCCGACGTCGACACCCTCGACCCCTGAGCCGTCGGAGCGGAGCTCTCCCGGACGCGGCCGGTCGCCACGGTCCCGAAGGGCCGTAGCGATTTCCTAGAGGGGCCGCCGGCGCGGGGCGGCGGCCAACGTTGCGTCTCGGAGCGGTGAGGCCAGAGTGGCCGACCGAACCCTTCCAGGTCAGATCACTCCAAGTGACACTTCAACTCCGGACGGACGCCGCGTCTTCGAGGAGGAAGCTGTGCATCTGACCCAGCACGAGCAGGAGCGCCTGATGATCCACGTGGCCGCCGACGTGGCGGCCCGGCGCCGGGCTCGCGGCCTTCGGCTGAACTACCCCGAGGTGGTGGCGCTGCTGACCGCGCACGTGCTCGAAGGGGCCAGGGACGGAAGGACCGTCCGGGAGCTGATGGCCTCGGGGCGCGCCGTGCTCACCCGCCGGGAGGTGATGGAGGGCGTTCCCGAGATGATCGAGATGATCCAGGTCGAGGCGACCTTCCCGGACGGCACCAAGCTGGTGACCATCACCGACCCCGTCCCCGCGCGGCCCGACGTCACAGCGCCCGGGCAGGTCGAGCATCCGGGGCAGGCCGAGCCGGTGCGGGTCAACGAGGGGCTGCCGGTGACGAGGGTCGAGGTCCGCAACACCGGCGACCGCGCGGTGCAGGTCGGCTCCCACTACCACTTCTACGAGGTGAACCCGGCGCTGGAGATCCGGCCGGTGCCGGTGGCGCCGCACGCGGCGTCCGACCGGGAGTGCGCGTACGGCAAGCGCCTGGACATCCCCGCGGGCAAGTCGCGGCGCTTCGAGACCGCCTGCCGTGTCGAGGTCGACCTGGTTCCCCTGCGGGGGGAGCGGAAGGTCATGGGGCTGCGCGGCATGGTCGGAGGCGAACTGCATGACTGAGCCCGAAGTCTGCCGTCCCCGGCTCGAGCGCGCGGAGTACACCGACCTGTACGGGCCGACCGCGGGCGACCGGATCCGGCTCGCCGACACCGACCTGTGGATCGAGATCTCCGAGGACTGGGCGGGCGGCCCGGGCCACAGCGGCGACGAGGTGGTGTTCGGCGGCGGCAAGGTGATCCGCGAGTCGATGGGCCAGTCCTGCGTGTCGCGCGCCGAGGGCGCCCCCGACACGGTGATCACCGGGGTGGTGGTCCTGGACCACTGGGGCGTCGTCAAGGCGGACGTCGCGCTTCGCGGCGGTGACATCGTCGCCCTCGGCAAGGCCTACAACCCCGAGACCATGGACCGGCGCCACGACGACCACGCGGTCGCCACCGACATCGTGATCGGCCCGGAGACCGAGATCATCGCCGGCAACGGCAAGATCCTCACCGCGGGCGGGGTGGACACCCACGTCCACTTCATCTGCCCCGAGCAGCTCGACGAGGCGCTGGGTTCGGGCGTGACGACGCTCATCGGCGGCGGCACGGGGCCCGCCGAGGGCAGCAAGGCCACCACCGTCACATCGGGTTCCTGGCACATCACCTCGCTGCTGGAGGCGCTGGACGGATCCGCCGTCAACATCGGACTGCTCGGCCAGGGCGCGACGATGTCCGCCGACTCCATGCGGGACCAGCTCGGCGCGGGGGTCATCGGGTTCAAGGTGCACGAGGACTGGGGCGCCACCCCCGCCGTCATCGACGCATGCCTGCGGGTGTGCGAGGAATCCGGCGCGCAGCTGGCCATCCACGCCGACACCCTCAACGAGGCCGGTTCCCTGGAGAGCACGCTGGAGGCCATCGCTGGCCGCTGCATCCACGCGTTCCACGTGGAGGGGGCGGGCGGCGGCCACGCCCCGGACATGATCGAGATGGCGTCCCGGCGCAACGTGCTGCCCGCGTCCACCAACCCCACCCGGCCGCTGACGGTCAACACCGTCACCGAGCACATCGACATGCTGATGGTCTGCCATCACCTCAACCCGAAGGTCACGGAGGACCTGGCCTTCGCCGAGTCGCGGATCCGGCCGTCCACGATGGCGGCCGAGGACGTCCTGCACGACATGGGCGCCATCTCGATCATGTCCTCCGACGCCCAGGCGATGGGACGCATCGGCGAGATGATCCTGCGGACCTGGCAGACCGCGCACGTGATGAAGCGGCGGCGCGGCCCGCTGGACGGCGACGGGCCGGCGGACAACCTGCGGGCCCGCCGCTACGTCGCCAAGTACACCATCAACCCCGCCATCGCCCAGGGAATCGCCCACAGGGTCGGCTCGGTGGAGACCGGCAAGCTCGCCGACCTCGTCCTGTGGGAGCCGGCGTTCTTCGGCGTCAAACCCCACCTGGTGATCAAGGGCGGGCAGATCGCCTGCGCCCAGGTCGGTGACGCCAACGCCGCCGTCCCGACCCCGCAGCCGGTCCTGCCCCGCCGCATGTTCGGCGCCCTCGGGCACGCCCCCGCCGGGAACTCGGTCACCTTCGTCTCCGAGCGGTTCGCCGGGGATGTTCCCGGAGTCCGGAAGGCCTTCGAGACGATCACCAGCACCCGGGGGCTGACCAAGGCCGACATGCGCGAGAACGACGCCCTCCCGCGCATCGACGTCGACCCCGACAGCTTCACCGTGGTCATCGACGGCAGCGGGGGAGCCGACGAGCAGGACGACCGGGCCCGCGACGTCAACGTGGAGGTCGGCAAGGACACGGTCGCGCCGGAGTACCGCACCGAACTGCCCATGGCCCAGCGGTACTTCCTGTTCTGACCGTCCCCACCCCTGGGAGCCACGATGAGCCCGGTGCCGCTGCTGATCCTCGGTGACGGCCGGTTCCCCTCCGGCGGCCACGCGCACTCCGGAGGGGCCGAGGCCGCCGTCGCGGCCGGACGCATCCACGACGCCGAGACCCTGGAGGACTTCTGCCGCGGGCGGCTGGCCACCACCGGGCTGGTCGCGGCGTCCCTGGCCGCCGCCGCGGCGACCGGACACGACCCGCTGGCCCTGGACGACGCCGCCGACGCGCGCACACCCGCCCCGGCACTGCGGCAGGCGGCGCGGCGGCTCGGACGGCAGCTGACGCGCGCCGTCCGCGCCATCTGGCCCAGCCCCGAACTGGAGCACCTGGCGGCGGCGCGTCCCGCCGGCGCGCACCAGCCCGTCGTGCTCGGCCTCGCCGCGCGCACGGCCGGGCTGACGCCGCGGAACGCGGCCGAGGCCGCCGCCTACGACAGCGTCTGCGCCCCGGTGACCGCCGCGATACGGCTGCTCGGGCTCGACCCCTTCGAAGCCACCGCCGTCACCGCCCGCCTCAGCGGCGTCATGGAGGACGTCGCCGCCGAGGCCGCCGGCCATGCGGCGCGGCTACCGGTGGACGGGGTGGACGCGCTGCCCGCGGCGTCCGCGCCGCTGCTGGACATCACCGCCGAACAGCACGCGGCCTGGCCGGTACGCCTGTTCGCCAGCTGAACGACGCCCGGAGGGCATCATGCACCTGCACCGCACCGACCCCGCCATAGACGACATCGTCCCTCCCGCCGCGGCCCGCGCCGGCGGACGTCCAGGCCCCCTGCGCATCGGCCTGGGCGGACCGGTGGGCTCCGGCAAGACCGCCACCGTCGCCGCCCTGTGCGGGCGGCTGCGCGACACCCTGTCCATCGCGGTGGTGACCAACGACATCTACACCCGCGAGGACGCCGACGCCCTGCTGCGCCAGGCGGTGCTGCCCCCCGAGCGGATCGCCGCCGTGGAGACCGGCGCCTGCCCGCACACCGCCATCCGCGACGACATCTCCGCCAACCTCGAAGCCGTCGAGGAGCTGCAGGAGCGGATCGGCTCCCTGGACCTCGTCCTGATCGAATCCGGCGGCGACAACCTCACCGCCACCTTCTCCAAGGGCCTGGTCGACCACCAGATCTTCCTCATCGACGTCGCGGGCGGCGACGACATCCCCCGCAAGGGCGGCCCCGGCCTCACCACCGCCGACCTTCTGGTCATCAACAAGGCGGACCTCGCCCCGCACGTCGGCGCCGACCTCGGCGCCATGGAACGCGACGCCCGGTCCGCGCGCGGTTCCCGGCCCGTCGTCCTCACCAGCGTCAAGGCCGACCACGGCATCGACCCCGTCGCCGACTGGGTCCGCCGCCGCCTCGCCGAGCACGCCGCGGCCCGGGCATGACCACGGCCCCGCCCGCTCCCTTCGGGCTGCGTGCCACCGCCCGCGTCCGGGCCGCGGCCGAGGACGGAGTCACCGATCTGCCGCTGCTCCACGGCGACGGCCCCTTCGCGCTCCGCCGCCTCCGCCCCCTCGGCTCCCAGGCGCGCGTCTGCCTGCTGAACACCATGAGCGCCCCGCACAACGGCGACCGCCTGCGCATCGAGGCCGTCGTCGGGCCGGGCGCCGACCTGCGCGTCATCTCGGCCGCCGCCACGGTCGCGCTGCCCGGACCCGCACCCGACCACGCCGTCCTCGACGTGGCACTGCGCGTAGCGGACTCCGCGCGACTGCACTGGCTGCCCGAACCCGTCATCTCCGCCGCCGGAAGCGACCTGCGCCAGCACGTCCGCGTCGACCTGGCCCGCACCGCCCGGCTCGTCCTCAGCGAGCAGCAGGTCCTCGGCCGCGCGCACGAGCCGACGGGACGGCTGGCCGGCCGCATCACCGTCCGCCACGGCGACCGGACGCTGCTGGACCAGCACTGCGCCTACGGTCCCGGCGCCCCCGGCTGGGACGGCCCCGCCGTGCTGGCCGGCAACCGCGCCGTCGGCCAACTGCTCGTCGTCGACCCGGCGTACCGGGACCATCCGCACGGAACGCGAATACTCGACGACATCCCAGTGCGCGCACACGGTGTCATCACCCCGCTCGCCGGCCCAGGCGTCCTCCTCACCGCCGTGGCCCCGGACGCCGGCGACCTCCGCCGTTGTCTCGACGCCGCACTCCACCACCTCGGCCACCGCACGGGCTGAACCGCCAGGGCGACCAGACGGCTAGGCCCGGGTGCCGGGTTCGGCGAGCTCGATGATGTTTCCGAGGTTGTCGCTGACGAACGCGACACGTTGCCCGATCTCCTCGACCTTCATGGGGCCGCCCATCAGCTCCACGCCCAGGTCGCGCAGCTCGGTGACGACCGCGTCGAGATCCGCGACGGCGAGGCAGAAGTGGTGCAGCCGCGCCGGGTTCATGCTCGACAGGATGTCGCCGGTCGGCGCCCGGCGGTCCGATGCGACCGCCATCAGCTCGATCCTGACGTCTCCGTGGACGAGGAAGGCGAACGTCATGCCGTGGGTCTCGAACCGCCGCTCGACGGTGAAGCCGAGCGTCCGCGAGTACCACGCGATGGTGGCGTCGAGGTCCTCCGGAGTCAGGGTGATGCCGACATGGTCATGGGAGAGGGAGATGCTCATGCGGCCAACTTCGCCGACCGCCGGGCCCCCCGCAAGAGATGGATCACCTTCGACGGCGGCCCCGGCTACCTCGAACCCTCCGGCGGCGCCCCCCGGGGCTCCGGCTTGCATCCCGTTCCCCCGTCCGGGGGAGTGGGATGGCTCTTTCGAGGGGTTACCGGCCGAAGCGGGCCGCCGACGATGGTGATCGCTTGCAGGGGAGGGAGCTTTGGTGGCGATCACAGGGGCAGAGCAGGCGCACGGGCGGACCACCGGGGCCGCGCTGTGCTGGTCGGCGGTGGCGGCCGGGCTGGGGTTGTGGTGGGTGCTGCGGCCGTCGGCGTATCTGCTGGGGCGGGGGGACGCGGAATCTCCCCCGCTGGCCTTCGACATCGGGGTGCGTCCTGGGGCGATCGGGTTGCTCGTGCTCGGCGGGCTGGGCGTCGCGGTGGCTCTCGTCCTGCGCGACCGGCGACGCGTTGAGGCGATGCGCCGGCCTCTTCTCGGCCTCGCGGCCGGATACGCCGGGCTGGGATTCGTGCTTCCGAGCTACAGCGTGATGATCGCCGTCGCCTACGCCTTCGCGTTCTCGGCGCCGGTCGTCCTGCCGGCGGCGCTGCTGGCGCGCGCCCTGCGGCTCGGCCGGGTGGGCACGTCGGTGCTGGTGGGGATTCCGGCGGCGGCCGGGGCCGGCTTCGCCGCCTTCCTCGTGGTGTACAAGGGCACCCAATGGGGCGTGTTCGCCGTCGTCGGCGGGGCCGTCTGGGCGGCCTGCGCGGTGACCACGTTCCGGGTCGGCAAGCGGCGCTGCGCCCGCTGCGGCCGACCCGGCGCCGCCTGGACGCGGCCGCAGGCCGCGGCGCGCTGGGGGCGGAAGGTGACGATCGCCGCCGCGCTCATGCCCCTGCCGTACGGGCTCGTCCGGCTGACCTGGCTGACGCCGTGGGGGATCGCGTTCCCCGAGGACGGCGGCTGGGGGATCTGGGTCACCGGCATGCTCCTCGGCTGCGTGTCCGAGGGGGGAGCGATCCTGGTCCGCGGGCTCATCCGCCCTTGGGGGGAGGTGTGGCCGAGATGGGTTCCGGTGGTGCATGGGCGCCCGATCCCGGTCGCCGTCCCCACCAGCGCGGCACTGGTGGTCTCGGCCGTGCTGACCCTGTTCACCGTCTTCCTGGTCACGGAGATCTCTCGGGGAGAGGAGGGGCTGCTCTTCAGCCTGGTGTTCGTACCGCTCGGGCTCTGGGGTCCGCTGCTGGCCGCCGCGGCGCTCGCCTACTACTACCGCCGCCGCGGCGCCTGCACCCACTGCCCTGCACCGCTGCCCGACGGCGCTCATGAAGCACGAGCAACGGCTTAGGGGATGATCCGGGCCCAGACCCACTTGCCGCCGCCGGGGTCGCGCGTCGCCCCGCACGCGGCGGACAGGGCCTGGACGATGTGCAGCCCCCAACCGCCGTTGTCGTCGAACGCCTCCTCGGACAGGTCGAGGTCGTCGAGGGTGAGCGCGGCCTTCGGTCTGGCCTGCGGCAAGTCGGACGCCCCGTCCCAAACGGCGATGATGACGCCGTGCGCGTCCCGGCTCACCTGGAGCCGCAACTCCGCGCGCGGCGTCCGCTCGGCCGCGTTGGTGACGAGCTCCGAGACGATGAGCAGCGCGTCATCGAGAACGTGCAAATAGCCCCATTTGTGAAATCGCGCCTCCGCAAGCGTCCGCGCCAACCCCACCGCCGCCGCGGACCCCAGCAAGGGAATGACCATATCCCCGGTCGCCGTCGCCATCCGCGTCCCGCCGTGACGACCGCGTCGAGGTCCGTGACGGCGAGGCAGAAGTGGTGCAGGCGCACCGGGGCCATCTCGTCTGGCGGTGACCGCACTCAGGTACACCTCCGTTGACGCGACCCACGCGCCGCGGGCAAGAACCCTGGAGGCGCGGTCCTCGGACACCCGCGGAACCATCCCTAGTACCATCAGTGATACCAGAGCGACGTACGCAGGGAGAGTCTTGGCATGGCCTTCGCAGCGCGCCTTCCCGACGACCTGGACGCCTGGCTCGACGAGGCGGCCACGGCCGAGCAGCGGTCCAAGAACGCGATACTGATCACTGCTCTCGAGGAGTACCGGCAGCGGCGGGAACTCGCTCACGTGCTCGAACTCGCCGACGAGACCGCCCGCGACCACCGGAACCTGCTGGACCGGCTGGGCGACGCGTGAGTGTGCGCTACCTGACGGCCGAGGAGATCGTCGCCGTCGGGCGCCGGGCCGTCGGCGAGCACCTCAACGTGCGGGACTTCGGGCTGGTCGCATCGGCGGCCGCACGGCCGGCCACGGTGACTTTCGGCGTGGACCCCTATCCCTCCCTTCTCGAAAAGGCCGCCGCGCTGCTGCACTCGCTCACCACCTCCCACCCGTTCACTGACAGGAACAAGCGAGTCGCCTTCGCCGCCACCGATGTCTTCCTCAAGCTCAACGGAGCACGCTTCGACCCCGAAGCCGAGGACGACCTGTTCACCACCGTTATCGACATCGCCACCCATGCCCTCAACGACGTCCCGGCCATCGCCAAGCGGCTCGAGCGCCTGATACGAGCGGCCGGCGCTCGGTAAGGCGCTCGCAACCGCGGACGTTTTCGCCGAGCGGAGCTGGCGTGAATGCATACGCTCCGCATCTGATTGAGTGCAGTTAGTGGCGAAGAAATGTCGGGTTGCTCTCAGTGGCGGCAAGGCGGCATGGAACGCGAAACAGAGGGGACTGATCTCGGCCGAGTGGCGATCACTTTCGTGCTTTCGGCGTGACGGCACGGGTCCGCTGATCGTTGCCCTGGCATAAGGAGAAAGAAGCAGATGACCGTGTCGCAGCAGCCGGTTCCCCCCGGAGACGACCTGCTCTCATCTCCGTCCGACGACCGCGCGCACCGGATCCGCCGGTCCCTGGAACGGCTGATCGGCGTGGCGGCGACGGAGGGCAACGCCGTGACGCCCCTGCGCAACGGGGACGAGATCTTCCCGCGCATGCTGGACGAGATCGCCGGTGCCCGGCGCACCATCGACATGATGACCTACGTCTACTGGCGCGGGGACATCGCCCACCGGTTCGCCGACGCGCTGTCGGAACGCGCCCGCGACGGGGTGCGGGTCCGGCTGCTGCTGGACGGCATAGGCGCATGGCAGATAGAGAAAGACCTGGTGGAGAAGATGGAGCGGGCCGGCGTCACGGTCGCCTGGTTCCGCAAGCCCGTCTACGTCTCGCCGTTCAAGCAGAACCACCGCTGCCACCGCAAGGTGCTGGTGGTGGACGAGCAGGTCGCCTTCACCGGCGGAGTCGGCATCGCCGAGGAATGGTGCGGGGACGCCCGCGACGAGAGCGAGTGGCGCGACAGCCACTTCCGGGTCCGCGGGCCCGCGGTGGACGGGATCGCGGCCGCGTTCGCGCAGAACTGGGCCGAGTGCCACGACGTCCTCTTCGACGACCGCGACCGCTTCGCTGGCCACGAACCGGCCGGTGACGCGGTGGTCCAGGTCGTGCGGGGGTCGGCCAGCGTCGGCTGGCAGGACATGCAGACCCTGCTCCGCGTCGTCCTCCAACTGGCCGAGAAGAGGCTGCGGATCGCGTCCGCGTACTTCGCGCCCGACGACTACTTCGTCAATCTGCTGTGCGAGACCGTCGGCCGCGGGGTCGAGGTGGACATGCTCCTGCCCGGCCCGCACGCCGACAAGCGCGTGAGCCGCCTGGCGAGCCAGCGGCATTACGAGGACCTTCTCGCATGCGGTGTGCGCATCCATCAGTTCCAGCCGTCGATGCTGCACACGAAGATCCTCACCATGGACGGGATCGTCTCGCTCATCGGGTCCACGAACTTCAACCGGCGTTCCATGGACCACGACGAGGAGGTCATGCTCGCCGTGATCGACCGGGACCTGACCGCGACCCTCGACGCCCATTTCGACGAGGACCTCGCCCGCAGCAAGCAGGTCGACCACGCGCGATGGGCCCGGCGGTCCACGACGCAACGCGCCAAGGAGTTGGCGATCACCCCGATCCGCCGCTTCCTCTAGAGCGCCTCGCCCGTCCCCGGCCTCGGGGGGCGGGCCCTGAAGCGGTACGGGGTGAAGGTGGTGCCGTCCACGATGAGGTCACAGCGGTCGAGAGTGGCGTCGGCGGTGAAGTGGGCCTGCTCGCGGACGGCCCAGTCCTCCCAGGCCCCGGCGTACTCGGGGCCGTCCCGGTCGAGGGCGCGGGCGCGGCGCAGGTCGTACGGCGCGTCGATCCAGATCCGGTAGGCGGCGGGCGCCTTCGCCCAGGCGGAGCCGACGCCCTCCACGATGAGGACGGGCGCGGGCGGGACCTCTTCCTCGGGGCCGTAGCGGTCGCGGTGCCAGTCGTAGCGGCGCAGCACGGCGGGACGTCCGTCCCGCAGCGGGTCGAGCACCGCGCGCTGGAGGGGCCGCCACCAGGTGAGCGGATCGGCGTCCCACGGCACCCGGAAGTCGTCCGAGCGGACGACCGGGGCGCCGACCAGGGCCTCCGCCAGGTGGCCCGCGAACGTCGACTTCCCCGCCCCGCTCGGACCGTCCACCGCGACGATCCGCGCCCGGCCGCAGGACGGCGGCAGCACGAGCAGCCGCGCGGCGAGCGCGGGGTAGGTCATGCCGGCGAAGGCCCCGGCGGGGTCAGGCCCGGCGGGGTTGGGCTCGGCGGAGTCCGGCACGGACGGCATACTTCCAGGTACCCGCCCCGTGGCGGAGCCGGCCCCCTGGCGGGGCCGCCCGCCGGAAGGAGCCGCCCCCCTTCGGGGACACGGCCCCTGGAAGGAGAACGCCCTTGCCCGGACCGCTCGAAGGCGTCGTGATCATCGATCTCAGCCGCGTCGTGGCGGGCCCGCAGGCCACCATGACGCTCGCCGACCTCGGCGCCCGCGTGATCAAGGTCGAGCAGCCCGGCACCGGCGACGAGACCCGCGGCTGGGGCCCGCCGTTCGCGGGCGAGGACCAGGTGAGCACCTACTACCTCTCGATCAACCGGAACAAGGAGTCGATCGCCCTCGACCTGAAGTCGGACGAGGGCGCGGGCGTCCTCGCCCGGCTCGTCCGGCACGCCGACGTGCTCGTGGAGAACTTCCGGCCCGGCGTGCTCGACCGGCTCGGCTTCCCGGTGGAGCGGCTGCACGGGCTGAACCCGGGGCTGGTCGTCCTGTCCATCACGGGGTTCGGGCACGACGGGCCCGAAGGCGGGCGCCCCGGCTACGACGCGATCATGCAGGGCGAGGCCGGGATCATGAGCGTGACCGGGCCGCCCGGCACGCCGAGCAAGGTCGGCCTGTCGATCGCCGACATCCTCGCCGCGGGCAACGGCGTCGCGGGCGTGCTGGCCGCCCTGTACGAGCGCACCCGCACCGGGCGCGGGACCGTCGTCCGGACCTCGCTGCTGGCGTCCGTGGTCGGCGCCCACATGTTCCAGGGGACGCGCTGGACCGTCGCCCGGGACGTCCCCGAGTCGGTCGGCAACGACCATCCGTCCATCGCCCCGTACGGGACGTTCCGCTGCAAGGACGGGCAGATCCAGATCGGCGTCGCGAACCAGAACCTGTGGCGCAGGTTCGCGCCGATCGTCGGCCTGGACCCGGGCGACGCCCGCTACGCGACGATCCCCGACCGCTCCGCCCGGCGCGCCGAGCTGACCGCCGACATCGAGCGGGTCCTCGCGGGCGACACGCGCGACGCCTGGCTCGCGCGGCTCGGCGAGGCGGGCGTCCCGGCCGGGGCGATCCGGTCGATCGACGAGGTGTACGAGTGGGAGCAGACCCGCTCGCAGGGCCTGGTCATCGAGGTCGACCATCCGCGGCTCGGGCCCATCGAGCTGCCCGGGCCGCCGCTGCGCTTCGACGGCGCGCCGCCCCGGGGGCACACCGCGCCGCCGCTGCTCGGCGAGCACACCGACGCGGTGATGGCCTGGCTGGAAGGGCTCGAAGAGGCCGAGAGACGTGCGGAGCCCGAAGGACCCGAAGCACTCGACGAGGAGGAGAGCGGCTGATGATGGACCTGCTCGGCGGGACGGGCGGCCCGGTGCGGATCGCCGGACGCGAGCTGCCCCGCGACGAACTGCTCGGCCGGGCCTCCGCCGTGGCCGCGGAGATCCGGGGAGCGGACGCGGTCGCCGTGCACGCCACGGCGTCCCTGGAGACGGTCGCCGCGGTCGTCGGCGGCCTCCTCGCGGGCGTCCCCGTGGTGCCGCTGCCGCCCGACTCCGGGCCCGCCGAACGCGCGCACATCCTCGGCGACTCCGGTGCGAGCCTGCTCCTCGCGGCCGGTGGGACGGAGCGCTCCGAGGGGGAGCCGCCGCTCGTCCCGGTCGACGCGCTGCCGCACCACGGAGGCGGCGGGGGCGGCGGGGGCGGCGAGGTCCCCGCCGACGCGACCGCCCTGATCCTCTACACGAGCGGGACGACGGGCGCGCCGAAGGGCGTGCTGATCTCGCGGAGCGCCATCGCCGCCGGGCTCGACGCCCTCGCCGAGGCCTGGGCCTGGACGCCCGACGACGTCCTGGTCCACGGGCTGCCGCTGTTCCACGTGCACGGGCTCGTCCTCGGCGTCCTCGGACCCCTGCGGGCCGGTTCGCGCCTCGTCCACACCGGACGTCCCAAGCCGGAGCTGTACGCGGCGGCGGCGCGGGACGACGGCGGCAGCCTGTTCTTCGGCGTCCCCACCGTCTGGTCGAGGACGGCGGCGGACCCGTCCACCGCCGAGGCCCTGCGCGGCGCGCGGCTGCTCGTCTCCGGCAGCGCGCCGCTGCCCGTGCCCGTGTTCGAGCGGCTCTCGGCCCTCACCGGGCACCGCCCGGTCGAGCGGTACGGCATGACCGAGACCCTCATCACGGTCAGCGCCCGCGCGGACGGTGACCGGCGCCCCGGCTACGTCGGCACGCCGCTGCCCGGCGTCGAGACGCGCCTGACGGCCGAGGACGGCTCGCCCGTCCCGCCGGACGGGGAGACGCCCGGCGAGCTGCACGTCCGCGCGCCGCTGCTGTTCAAGGGGTACCTCAACCGGCCCGAGGCGACCGCGGAGTCGTTCACGCCGGACGGCTGGTTCCGCACCGGCGACATCGCCACGATCGGCCCGGACGGCTGGCACCGGATCGTCGGGCGCGCGTCGACCGACCTCATCAAGAGCGGCGGCTACCGGATCGGCGCCGGCGAGATCGAGAACGCGCTGCTCGCCCACCCCGCCGTGCGGGAGGCCGCCGTCCTCGGCACCCCGCACGACGACCTCGGCGAGCAGGTCACCGCCTACGTCGTCGCCGACGGGGTGGGGGAGAAGGAGCTCATCGACTTCGTGGCCGAGCGCCTGTCGGTGCACAAGCGGCCCCGCGTCGTCCACATGGTCGGCTCCTTGCCCCGCAACGCCATGGGCAAGGTCGTGAAGTCCCGCCTGGGCGAGCTCTAGGGGAGGACCTCCGCCAGGACGGGGTTGACCAGCTCGCGGGCGAACGACTCGGGCGGGTCGGAGGCGTCCTCGCCTTCCGCGAAGTAGCGCAGGAAGCCCTGCTGGAAGCACGCGCCCATCAGCAGTGCGGCCACGGCCTGCGTGTCCGCGTCAGGGGCGACCCTGCCGAGGTCGCGCTCGGCGTCCAGGTAGCGGGCCAGCGCCCGCACCGGCTCCTGCGGGCCCGCGCCGTACTTGCGCAGCGACTCGCGGGTCGCCCGCAGCAGCCGCGGCTGCGCCGCCATCGAGACCATCATCGGGAACGCCCGGCGGTAGAAGCGCAGCCCGCCGTGCACGATCCCGACGAGGTTGGACTCGACGGTGCCCTCGCCCGGGACGCCCATCGAGGTGAACGGGGGCATCCGCTCCTTCAGCACGCACAGCATCAGCTCGTCCTTGTCGCGGAAGTGCTTGTAGAGCAGCGCCTCGGAGTAGCCGGACGCCTTCGCGATCTCCTTCGTGGTCGCGCCGGCGACCCCGTGCCGCCGCATGATGTCCGCCGCGGCGTCCAGGATCCGTTCGCGCGCGCTCAATGGGCCCCCTTGACAGGTGAGTGAACGCTCACCAGGATAGAGGTTAGTAAGTATTCACTCACCCCTCAAGTACTCGCTCGTTCGGCGCATTCCTCAGGTGCCGGCGGGGGTGCTGACGGGGGTTCGGGTAGGAGGACAGGATGAGGTTCACGGTCTTCGGGGCGACCGGGGGCACCGGCGTCCAGGTCGTCCGGCGCGCGCTGGACGCCGGGCACGAGGTGACCGCCGTCGTCCGCGACCCCGCCGGCCTGCCCGGCGAGGTCCGCGCCTGCGCCGACGTCGTCCAGGCCGACGTCATGGACCCGGGCGCGATCGAGGAGGCGGTCAAGGGACGCGACGCCGTCATCACCGCGATCGGCACCCGCGACGGCCGCCGCCCGACCAGCGTCTGCGCGGACAGCACCCGCGGCATCGTCGAGGCGATGCGGGCGGGCGGAGCCGAACGGTTCGTGCTGACCAGCGCGTCCGGGCTGTACGCCGGACCGGGCGACGACCCGCTCACCCGGTTCGTGGTCAAGCCGCTCGTCCTCGGCCCGCTCCTCAAGCACGCCTTCAACGACATGCGCGCCGCCGAGGCCCTCACCCGCGACTCCGGCCTCGCCTGGACGATCGTCCGCCCGCCCCGCCTCACCGACGGCCCCGGCAACGGCCGCTACCGGAAGGCGGCCGACCGCAACGTCCTCGGCGGCCTCTCCATGGCCCGCTCCGACCTCGCCACCGCGCTCCTCGACATCGCGGGCGACCCGGCCACCGCCGGGCACGTCATCAGCGTCGCGGGCTGAGCGCCATGACATCTGTCATGCCGATCGCCTGACAGGCGCCGCCGGAACCCGTGACACGCGCTTCTACCGGGGCCCCCGCGTGATCGCGACGCTGGGGGCATGGAGACGAACCCAGCCATCGCCGTCGACGGGCTCCGGCAGCGGTACGGGGACTTCGAGGCCGTCGCCGGGATCTCGTTCGAGGTCGCGGCGGGCGAGTTGTTCGCGCTGCTCGGCACGAACGGCGCGGGCAAGACCACCACGCTCGAAACGCTGGAAGGGCACCGGAACGTCCACGGAGGCACGGTCCGGGTCCTGGGCCACGACCCGTACGCGGAACGCCGGAAGGTCCGCCCGCGCATGGGCATCATGCTGCAGGACGGCGGCTTCTTCGCCGACCTCACCGTCGCCGAGACGATCGAGCACTGGCGCGGCTTCGCCCCCTCCGCGCGCGACCGCGACGAGGCCATCGCCATGGCGGGGCTCGCGGAGAAGGCGGGCGTGCGGGTGCGGCAGCTGTCCGGCGGCCAGAAACGCCGCCTCGACCTCGCGCTGGCCCTGCTCGGCAGGCCCGAGGTCCTGTTCCTGGACGAGCCGACGAGCGGCATGGACCCCGAGGCCCGGCGCGCGACCTGGGACATCGTCAAGGACGTGGTCGCCGGCGGCACGGCGGTCCTGCTCACGACCCACTACCTCGAGGAGGCCGAGCACCTCGCCGACCGGCTCGCGATCCTGCACCGCGGGCGGATCGAGACGTCCGGCACGGTCGCCGAAGTGGTCGCCGGACACGGCGACCGCATCACCTTCCGGCTGCCGGAGCGCCTCCAGGTCGCCGAACTGCCCCCTCTGCACGGCGCCCGCGCCGACGTCCGGGTGGAGGGCGGCCGAGCCGTCGCGTCCTACACCCTGCCCTCCGGCACGCCCCCGTCCGGCTCTCCGCCGTCCGGCCCCGCCGCCGATGCCGGGCTCCAAGCGGGCCTCTACGAACTGCTGCGCTGGGCCGACGAGGAGGCCGTCCGGCTGGACGGCCTCCGGGTGCGCAGCGCCTCCCTCGAAGACGTCTTCCTGCACACCGCCGAAGGAGCGGCCCGATGAGCCCCCGGGTGAGACCCGCCACGAAGCCCGCCCTGAATAAGCCCGCCCTGAATAAGCCCGCCCTCAAGAAGCCCGCCCTCATGAGACCCGATGCCGTGCTGGGCGTCGCGCGCCTCGACCTCACCCTGCTCTGGCGGAACCGGACCGCCCTCTTCACCGCCGCCGGCCTGCCGCTCCTGTTCGCCGCCATGCTCGTCCCGGTCCGCGGCCAGAAGATCGACGGCGTGGACGGCGCCCTCCTGCAGGGCACCGGCCACCTGGGGTTCTTCCTCGTCTTCGCCGTCTTCATGAACCTCGTCAACGTGTTCACCGCCCGCCGCGAGGACCGCACCCTCAAGCGGCTGCGCGGCACCGCCCTGTCGGACGCGGAGATCATCGGCGGCGGCGTCCTCACCGCGACCGCGCTGTACGCGGTGCAGGCCGCCGCGCTGCTGGTCCTGCTCGGCACCGCGATGGGCGGCCGGGTCCCCGCCGACCCGGTCCTGGTGCTGGCCGGGCTCGCGGGCGGCGCCGCCGTGTTCGCGACGCTGGCGCTCGCGGTCTCGGGCGTCACCCCGAACGCCGAACTGGCGCAGCTCACCGTCCTGCCGATCATGTTCGGGTGCGTGCTCGGGGCCGGGGTCATGTTCCCGCTGGACGGCCTGCCCGGCTGGCTCCAGGAGGCCTGCCGATGGGTCCCGCTCAGCCCGGTCGTGGAGATCGTCAGGACCGGGTACTTCGGCCAGGACTTCGTGCACCGGCCCGCCCACCCCGCCGTAGGCGTCGCCGAAGGCTGGCTGACCTGCGTGCGGCCGTTCTTCATCCTGGCCTTCTGGACGGCGACCGGCCGCCTCATGGCCGCCCGCTGGTTCCGGTGGGAGCCGCGGCGCGCCTGACCGCCGCGGGCCCACCGTTACAGTGCGATGCGAGGAGGAACGAGGACATGGCGGTCGCGACCACGGCGGACATCGAGGAGCAGGCCGCCCGGAGGCTGGAGCGCTACCGGCGGGTGACGTACCGCTCGTTCATGTTCGCCGCCATGGGCTTCGTCCTGCCGGCCCTCTACGGGCTCGAAGACGCCTACACCCGCGGCGACGCGGGCGCGCCCCTCACCGCCGCGGTCGTCGCGGGCCTCGCCGTCCTCATCTGGTGCTACACGCGGCTCGTCCGGGGCGGGCTCGAAGGGACCGTGTCCAAGCGGGACATCGCGGTCAGCGCCGCCGTCGCCGCCGCGCTGAGCCTGATGCTGCTCAGCAGCCCATGGTTCAGCGTCATCCCCGTGTTCTGGGTCTCGGCCATGGTGCTGTCCCCGATGGGCCGCGGGCGGATCGCCGCGCTGTGCGCGGGCACCGGGACGTACTGCGGGGCGGTCGCCACGGCGGGCGCGGAGCGCCTGTACCCGGAGGGCGACGCCCCCTGGTACGCGATCTTCCCGGTGCTGTGCGCCCTGTACACCGCGATCTCCGGGTTCGTCGTGTTCGTCAACCGGTACCAGCGGCGGATGTGGGAGCTGCACCAGGAGGCCTACGCGGCCCGCGACGCCCTCGCCCGGCTCGCGGTCACCGAGGAGCGGCTCCGCTTCTCCCGCGACCTGCACGACCTGCTCGGCCACAGCCTGTCCCTCATCGCGGTGAAGAGCGAGCTGGCCAAGCGGACGGTGCGCGACGACCCGGACCGGGCCGGCGCCGAGATGGCGGACGTCCAGCGCGCGGCCAGGGAGGCGCTGCGGGAGGTCCGCGCCGCCGTCCGCGGCTACCGGTCCGTCGAGCTGGACGCCGAGCTGGCCGGGGTCCGGGCCGTCCTGGAGGCCGCCGGAGTGCGCTGCGAGATCGGCCGCCTGCCGGACGGGCTGCCGCCGGCGGTCCGCTCGGTGCTCGCCTGGGTGATCCGCGAGGGCGCCACCAACGTCATCAAGCACAGCGAGGCGCGGCACTGCACGGTCGGCCTCGAGGTGTACGGCGCGCCTTCCGGGGGCGACGCCCTCTACGGTGACTCCGTGGTCCTGGAAATGCGCAACGACGGCGTCCGCGGCGCCGAGACCGCCGCGGGCTCGGGCCTGACCGGCCTCACTGAGCGCGTCGCCGTGCTCGGCGGCGAGATCACCGCCGGCCGGCACGGCCGCGACGGGTACCTCCTGCGCGCCGCCGTCCCGCTCCCTCCGGTCCATGGTCCGGGCGAGGTCGGTCCAGACGGGCGGGGCCCGGGCGGGAGCGGGACGGGCGCCGGTCAGGTGCTGCCGGCCGCGAGGCCCGCGTGATCCGGGTCCTGCTCGCCGACGACGAGCACCTCATCCGCGGCGCCGTCGCCGCACTCCTCGGCCTGGAGCCCGACCTGCAGGTCGTGGCCGAGGTCGGCCGCGGCGACGAGGTGCCCGCGGCCGTCGCCGCGCACGCTCCGGACGTGGCCGTCCTCGACATCGAGATGCCGGGCGCGGACGGCCTCACCGTCGCCGAGGAGCTGCACGCCTCCGGCGCCCGCTGCGCGGTGTGCATCCTCACGAGCTTCGGCCGCCCGGGCTACCTGCGCCGCGCCATGTCCGCCGGGGTCCGCGGCTTCGTCGCCAAGGACGCTCCCACCGACGAGCTCGCCAGCGCCATCCGCAAGATCCACGGCGGCGGCCGCTACCTGGACGCCGAACTGGCCGCCAGCGCGATGGCCGCCGGCGACAACCCGCTCTCCGAACGCGAGCGCGACGTCCTCCGCCTGGCCGGCGCCGGCGCCGAGACCGCCCGCATCGCGGCCGACCTGCACCTGTCCGAGGGCACCGTCCGCAACTACCTGTCCACCGCCATGGCGAAGATGGGCGAACCCACCCGCGTCCGCGCCGCCCGCGCCGCGATCGACATGGGCTGGATCTGACCCTCGGCCGGGCCGGACATCGCGACGCGGTCGGCCACTGGGAAGCGGCCGGACACTGCGCAGCGGCCGTTCCTCGGGCCGGTCGTTCCTTGGGTTGCGAGAGGCCGTCCGGACGACGCCGTGCTCGCCGCGCATACCGGGCAGGGGGCCTAGGCTTAGGGCGTGAGCGAGCCATTGGTCGAGCGCATGCAGGGATTCGGCGAGACGATCTTCGCTGAGATGTCGGCTCTGGCCGTCCGGACCGGGGCCATCAATCTAGGCCAGGGCTTTCCGGACGAGGACGGCCCGGCGGGGGTCCTGGACGCGGCGGTCCAGGCGATCCGGACGGGCGCGAACCAGTACCCGCCCGGGCCCGGCCTGCCCGAACTCCGGGAGGCCGTGGCGGCGCAGCGGCTGGAGCGGTACGGGCTGTCGTTCGATCCGGCGACCGAGGTGTTCGTGACCGTCGGCGCCACCGAGGGGATCGCCGCGTCCGTGCTGGCGCTGGCGGGGCCGGGCGACGAGGTCGTCGTGTTCGAGCCGTACTACGACTCCTACGCGGCGGTGATCGCGCTCGCCGGGGCCGTGCGCAGGCCCGTCACGCTGCGCCCGGTCGAGGGGCGCTTCACCTTCGACCCGGACGAACTGCGCGCCGCCGTCGGCCCGCGCACCCGGGCGATCCTGGTGAACTCGCCGCACAACCCGGCCGGCACCGTGTTCACGCGGGACGAGCTGGAGGCCATCGCGGACGTCTGCCGGGAGCACGACCTGGTCGCGATCACCGACGAGGTGTACGAGTACCTGACGTTCGACGAGACCGAGCACATCCCGCTGGCGACGCTCGACGGCATGCGCGAGCGGACGGTGTCGGTGTCGTCGGCGGGCAAGTCGTTCTCGGTGACCGGCTGGAAGACCGGATGGGTGACGGCGCCCGCCTCCTACATCCGGGCCGTCCAGACCGTGAAGCAGTTCCTCACCTACGCGGTCAGCGCCCCCTACCAGCGCGCCGCCGCCTACGCGCTGCGCAACGAGATCCCGTGGGTGGAGGAGCTGCGCAAGTCGCTCCAGGCGAAGCGGGACCGCCTCATCACCGGCCTTGAGGCCGCCGGGTTCACGACCTACCGGCCGCAGGGCACCTACTTCGTGCAGGCCGACATCAGCCCGCTCGGCTTCACCGACGGCATGGAGCTGGCCCGCGCCCTGCCGGACAAGGCGGGCGTCGTCGCGATCCCGAGCCAGGTGTTCTACGACCACGCCGAGGCGGGCGCCCACTTCGTCCGGTTCGCGTTCTGCAAGAAGGACGAGGTCATCGACGAGGCCGTGAGCCGCCTCGCGCGCCTGCGCTGAGCGGTCCCCGGGCGCCGGGGCATTGCCGGAAAGTGCCGAAGAAACGGCGTTCGTTGGGCGGAATTCGCCCGTGAGCGGGGCCCGCCGCGCGGGTTAGCGTCCGTCCCGTGACCTGGGGCCATCGGGGAGAAGACGGTCGGGGCGAAGACGGCGCGACGCTCACCGGCGAGCGGATCCTGATCGCGCTCGGCGGCAACGCCATGACCGCGCCGGACGGCAGCGCCACCCCGGACGCCCAGGCGGCCGCGATCGAGGGCGCGATGGCGCACGTGGCCGATCTCGTGGCGGCGGGCGCGCGGGTCGCGCTCACGCACGGCAACGGCCCGCAGGTCGGCAACCTGCTGATCAAGAACCAGCTGGCGGCGGGCGTGGTGCCGCCCGTCCCGCTGGACTGGTGCGGCGCGCAGACCCAGGCCACCGTCGGCGTGATGATCATGAATGCGCTGGAGCGGGCGCTGGCCGCGCGGGGCGCGGCCCGCCCGGTGTCGACGGTGGTGACCCGGACGCTCGTGGACGCCGCCGACCCCGGTTTCCTGGCCCCCGCCAAGCCGATCGGCCGCTACTTCCCCGAGGCGGAGGCCCGCCGCTCGATGGCGCTCGGCCAGGTCTGGAAGGACTTCGGGGACCGGGGCTGGCGGCGCGTCGTCGCCTCGCCGGAGCCGCTGGAGATCCTGGACGCCGACGCGGCCGCCGTGCTCCTGGACGCCGGGCACGTCGTGGTCGCCGCGGGCGGCGGGGGAGTGCCCGTGGTCCGGGCGGACGGGGCGCTGCGCGGCGTCGAGGCCGTCGTCGACAAGGACCTGGCCGCGCAACTGCTGGCCCGCCGGCTGGCGGCGACCACCCTCGTGATCGCCACCGACGTGGAGAACGCGATGACCGGGTTCGGGACGCCGCGGGCCCGCCCGCTGCACCGCACGACGGTCGCGGAGCTGACGGAACTGGCCGCCGCCGGGCACTTCGCCGGCGGCAGCATGGGCCCGAAGGTCGAGGCGGTGCGGCGGTTCGTCGCGGCCGGCGGGCGGCGCGCCGCGATCGCCTCGCTGCCCCGGCTCGGCGACGCCGCGCACGGCAAGGCCGGGACGGTCGTCGAGGACTGACCCCGGGTAGAGACCGATCACCGGTGCGGCCGGCGAGCAGGCCGGCCGACGAGCAGCAGCCCGATGAGCAAGCACGGCAGTTGAGGAGCGATGACGGTGCCCGATCCGATCGAAGTCCGCAAGATCCCCATCGAGAGCGTGACCGACGCGTCCGGGCTCGCCCGGCTGATCGACGACGGCGTCCTGGAGGCCGACCGGGTCCTCGCCGTGGTCGGCAAGACCGAGGGCAACGGCGGCGTGAACGACTACACGCGGCTGCTCGCCGACCGGGCGTTCCGCGAGGTGCTCCTCGCCAAGGGCACGCGGACGGCGGACGAGGTGGCGCGCGTCCCGCTGGTGTGGTCGGGCGGCACGGACGGGGTGCTGAGCCCGCACGCGACCGTCTTCGTGACCGTCGACCCCGCCCGCGTCCCCGCCTCCGACGAGCCGCGGCTGTCGGTCGGCGTCGCGATGAGCGAGATCATCCTGCCCGAGGACATCGGCCGCCCCGCGATGGTGGAGACCGTCGCCGCCGGCGTCCGCGAGGCCATGAAGACCGCCGGGATCGACGATCCGGCCGACGTCCACTACGTGCAGACCAAGACGCCGCTGCTCACCCTCGACACGATCAACGACGCGAAGACGCGCGGCCGCGACGTCGTCACCGAGGACACCCTCAAGTCGATGGACATCTCCAACTCCACGACCGCGCTCGGCATCGCCGTCGCGCTCGGCGAGATCGAGGCGCCGTCCGCCGAGCAGATCCACAAGGACCTGTCGCTGTACTCGTCGGTGGCGTCGTGCTCGTCCGGCGTCGAGCTGGACCGGGCGCAGATCGTGGTCGTCGGCAACGTGCGCGGCATCGGCGGCCGGTACCGGGCCGGGCACGGTGTGATGAAGGACGCACTGGACGCCGACGGGATCTGGGACGCGATCCGCTCGACGGGCCTGGACCTGCCCGAGCGGCCCCGCACCTCCGACCTCGGCGACCGGCTCGTCAACGTGTTCATCAAGTGCGAGGCCGACCCGAGCGGCTCGGTGCGCGGCCGCCGCAACATCATGCTCGACGACTCCGACGTGCACTGGCACCGGCAGATCAAGGCGTGCGTCGGCGGCGTCGCGGCCTCGGTCACCGGCGACCCCGCGGTGTTCGTGTCGGTCGCGGCCGTGCACCAGGGCCCGTCCGGCGGCGGCACCGTCGCGGCCATCGCCGACCTCGGCTGACGGCGGCGGGACGCGACGCGGTCGCGGAGAGTATCCTTGGAGTTGCCCCCTGTGGTCGCCGGAGGTTATAGCCTTCCTGCCGTGTCCGGACTGACCATTCCCGAACCACAGTTCCCCGGGGACGACGGAAGCGCCGACCCCCGGTTGTGCGAGGCGCTCGCCGGCTACGCGGCCGGCCGTGTCGGCGCCCACACGGTGCTGCGGCGGCTCCAGGGGGCGCGGCTGCTGGTGCCGATCGTCGCCGTCCTCACCGAGGAGGAGCCGACGGAGCCCGGCGAGCTGCGGCGGGAGAAGTCGAGCGACATGGCGCTGCCCACCCTGATCGGCGACGACGGGCGGCGCGGCGTGCTCGGCTTCACCTGCACCGAGACGATGAAGGCGTGGCGCGCCGACGCCCGCCCGGTCGCGGTGCGGGCCGGCGACGCCTGCCGCGCCACCCTCGACGAGGGCGCGGACGCCCTGGTCGTGGACGTGGCGGGCCCGGTCCCGTTCGCCGTCGACGGGCTGCGCCTGCACCTGCTCGCCGACGGCCGCCCCATCCCGCCGCCCCACGAGGACCCCGACGTCCTGGCCGCGGTCGAGGCCGCGTTCGGCTCCGACCCGTCGGTCACCGGCGTCCGCGTCGTCGAGGGCACCTCCGCGGAGATCGCCGTCCGGTTCGCCGTCGTCCCCGGGCACGACGAGCGGAGCACCGTGCAGCGGGTCTCCGACCGGCTCGCCGAACTGCTGCGCGGCCGGATCGTCGGCGGCGTCGAACTGAACGTCCTGCGCAGATAGCCACCGTGCGCAGCTAGCGGCCATGTGCGTGAAGCGACCACCTGCAGGTTGTGGTCGCGTGCGTGGAGTGGCCGCGTCAGGGAAGCGACCGTGTGCAGGTGGTGGCCGCGCGCGGGCGCTTGTGAACGGCGGCTGGCCTCGGGGGCCGGTAAATCGTTGGCGTCCGGTGCGGGCGCTCTGCGAGCCTGGCGTCATGATCGACGTCGATGCCTTCATCGCCGACGGGTACGTCCGGGTGGAGCAGGCGTTCCCCCGCGAGCTGGCCGCCGAGTGCCGCGGCATCCTGTGGCGCGAGACCGGCTGCGACCCCGACGATCCCGCGACGTGGACGCGCCCGGTGGTGCGGCTCGGCGACCATGCCGAGGCGCCGTTCCGAGCCGCCGCGAACACCGACCGCCTCCGCGCCGCGTTCGACGCCGTCGTCGGCAAGGACGCGTGGCTGCCGCGCGGCGGCCTCGGCACGTTCCCGGTGCGGTTCCCCAGCGACCAGCCGCCCGGCGACGACGGCTGGCACATCGACGCCGGCTTCCCCGGCGACGACCCCGCCGACTTCATGTCCTACCGGGTGAACGCCGCGTCGAAGGGCCGCGCGCTTCTGATGCTGTTCCTCTTCTCCGACGTGGGGGAGGACGACGGGCCGACCCGCATCCGGGTGGGGTCCCACCTGGACGTCCCGCCGATCCTGGAGCCCGCGGGGGAGGCGGGCCTCGCGTTCATGGACCTGGCGGGCAAGGCCGTCCCCGCGACCGAGCACCGTCCGCTCGCCCATGCCGCGGGGCAGGCCGGCGACGTGTACCTGTGCCACCCGTTCCTCGTGCACGCCGCGCAGGCGCACCACGGCACGCGCCCCCGGTTCATGGCGCAGCCGCCGCTGCTCCCCGCCGGGCCGCTTCCCGCGTCGTCCCCCGTCCGGCTCGCGATCGAGCGGGGGCTCGGGCGCTCCTAGTACCAGGTCGTCGGGAGGCCGTGCGACGGCGCCTCGCCGAGGATCACGCGTTTTCCGCCCGGCCACAGCCGCAGCGTCACGACGTGCAGGACGTCGAGCCGCGAGGCGTCGCGCCCCTCGAACGACAGGTGCGCCACGGGCGCGTCGGGGGTGGCCGCCGCCCCGGCCCGCTCGATGCTCCGGTCGACGCGCGCGCCCTCCTCGTCCGACAGGTACGCGCGCATCGTCGAGTGCCACACGACCGTGACCACACCCTCCCGGGGGGCCAGCCCTTCGAGGAAGTCCGCCGCGCCCGCCCGCACGACCGTCGCGGGGACCGCGGCGGCCACCTCGAACGCCGCCCGCAGCCGCGCCACCCGCGCCGCCTGGTCGGGCCACACGTACGACAGGAGCCGCCGCCGCGCGGCGGGCGAGGCCGGGTCCAGCGGGTTCGGGTCGCATCCCCGCCGCTCGGTGATGGAGAGGGGCGCGTCGACCGGGGGGAGACCCCGCCAGGCGTCCGGCAGGACGACCGGCGACTCGGGCCCGTACGCGCCGCTCTCGTGCAGGAGGCGGAAGCGGTCGGCCCGCAGGTTCAGGCCCGCGCTGGCCCCGATCTCCAGCAGCCTGATCGGCAGGGGCTCTCCGGGCAGGGGCTTGACGGGCAGACGCGGGACGGGCCGACGCGCCGGCGCGGGGCGGCAGGCGTCCGCGATCGTGAGGAGCCCGCCGACGAGCGGGGCCGCCCGCCCGACCTCGTTGGTCTGCGGCGGGTCGGTGAGCCCGTCGCGGATCTCCGCGGCGTGCTCGGACAGCACCGCCCGGAACGCCGGCCAGGCCTCCAGCGGGTCCTCCGTCCCGCCCGCGGTCGGGTAGTGCGCGGCCAGTTCCGGCACCCGCCCCTCGAGGACGAGCCGGTGGACCGTCCCGAGCATCCCCAGGATGTAGCCGGTCCCGGTCCGCTCGCCGAGCACCTCCGTCACGGCCGCGCCCGGATCTCCGGCCGCCCGCGTGAGCAGCTCCGCGTACATCGGCGACCCCAGATCGGCGGACGCCCGCGCCTGGGCGAGCAGCGCCCGCCTCGTCTCGGCGGCCCCCCTCGAACCGGACTTCCCCATCGTCCACCTCCGCGACGAGCCTCTCAGATGCTGGACGGCGTCACGGGCGGGCGCGCGGAGTCAATAGGATTCACCCATGCTGCGCTGGTTGACCGCGGGGGAGTCCCATGGCCCGGCCCTGACCGCGATCGTGGAGGGGCTGCCGGCCGGTGTGCGCGTGACCTCGGGGGACATCGCCGAGGAGCTGCGCCGCCGGAGGCTCGGCCACGGGCGGGGCGCCCGGATGAAGTTCGAGCAGGACAAGGTCACGATCGTCGGCGGCGTCCGGCACGGCGTCACGCTCGGCGGGCCGGTCGCGATCGAGGTCGGCAACACCGAGTGGCCCAAGTGGGAGACGGTCATGTCGGCCGATCCCGTGGACGCCGACGTCCTCGCGGCCCAGGCCAGGAACGCGCCGCTGTCGCAGCCGAGGCCCGGCCACGCCGACCTGGTCGGCATGCAGAAGTACGGGTTCGACGACGCCCGGCCCGTCCTGGAGCGGGCGAGCGCGCGGGAGACGGCGGCGCGGGTCGCGCTCGGCACCGTCGCCAAGGCGTTCCTGAAGCAGGCCCTCGGCGTGGACGTCCTGAGCCATGTGATCGCGCTCGGCGAGGTCGAGGCCCCCGAGGGCGTCCTGCCGGAGCCCGCCGACCTGGCCCGGGTCGACGAGAGCCCGGTGCGCTGCTTCGACGCCGAGGCGTCGGCGCGGATGGTCGCGCACATCGACGAGACCAAGAAGGCCGGCGACACCCTCGGCGGCGTCGTGGAGGTCCTCGCCTACGGCCTCCCGCCCGGCCTCGGCAGCCACGTCCACTGGGACCGGCGCCTCGACTCCCGGCTCGCCGGGATCCTCATGGGCATCCAGGCCATCAAGGGCGTGGAGCTCGGCGACGGGTTCACCACCGCCCGGCGGCCCGGCTCGCGGGCGCACGACGAGATCGACGCCACCCCCGAGGGCATCCGCCGCCGCACCAACCGCGCCGGCGGCGTCGAGGGCGGCATGACGACCGGCGAGGTGCTGCGGGTGCGCGCCGCGATGAAGCCGATCTCGACCGTCCCGCGGCGGCTCGACACGATCGACGTCACGACCGGCGAGCCGGCCAAGGCGATCAACCAGCGCAGCGACGTGACGGCGGTCCCGGCCGCCGGGGTGGTCGCCGAGGCGATGGTCGCGCTCGTCCTCGCGGACGCGGCGCTGGAGAAGTTCGGCGGCGACTCCGCCGAGGAGACCGCCCGCAACCTGCGGGGCTACCTGTCCTCCCTGACGATCAAGTGAGCGGTGCCATGCGACCGAAGGCCGTCATCATCGGACCCCCCGGCTCGGGCAAGACCACCATCGGCACGGCGCTCGCCGACCGGCTCGGCGTCCCGCTGCGCGACACCGACGCCGACGTCGAGCGGGCCGCGGGCAAGCCGATCGGCGAGATCTTCATCGACGACGGCGAGGAGCGCTTCCGCGAGATGGAGCGGGCCGCCGTCGCCGCGGCGCTGACCGGGCACGAGGGCGTCGTCGCGCTCGGCGGCGGCGCCGTCCTCGCGGCGGAGACGCAGGAGCTGCTCGCCGGGCACACCGTCGTCTACCTGCGGGTCGGCCTCTCGGAGGCGATCAAGCGGGTCGGCCTGGCGTCGGCGCGGCCGCTGCTCGTGCTGAACCCGCGCAGCCAGATGCGCAAGCTCCTGGAGGAGCGGCTCCCGATCTACGAGCGGCTGGGCACCGTGCACGTCGACACCGACGGCCGCGAACCCGCCGACATCGTCGAAGAGGTCGTGAAGGCCCTGGAGGACGCCCCCGCCGGGCGCGATGGCGAGGAGAACGGGTGACGCCGCCCGCCCGGGTGTCCGTGGGGGGCGCCGAGCCCTACGACGTCGTCATCGGGACGGGCGTCCTCGGCGAGCTGCCCGCCATGGTCGGCGACAGGGCCCGGACCGTCGCGGTCGTCCACGCCGAGGGGCTGCCGGAGATCGCCCGCCCGGTGTGCGGGGCGCTCGAGCAGGCCGGGTACACGGTGCACGCGCTGCCCGTCCCCGACGGCGAGGCCGCCAAGGAGGTCGGCGTCCTGGCCGGGCTGTGGTCGGCGTTCGCCGCGCTCGGCATGACCCGTACCGACGTCGTCGTCGGCGTCGGCGGCGGCGCCACCACCGACCTCGCCGGGTTCGCGGCCGCGTCGTGGCTGCGGGGCGTGCGGGCGGTGCTCGTCCCGACGACGCTGCTCGGCATGGTGGACGCGGCGGTCGGCGGCAAGACCGGCATCAACATCCCCGAGGGCAAGAACCTGGTCGGCGCCTTCCACCCGCCCGGCGGCGTCCTGTGCGACCTCGCCACGCTGATGACGATGCCGCGGGAGGACTACATCAGCGGCCTCGCCGAGATCATCAAGGCCGGGTTCATCGCCGACCCGGAGATCCTGGCCCTGGTCGAGGACGACCCGAAGGGCGCCGCCGCCCCCGACGGCCCGCACACCCGCGAGCTCGTGGAACGGGCCGTGCGGGTCAAGGCCGGCGTCGTCTCGGCCGACCTGAGGGAGAGCGGCCTCCGCGAGATCCTCAACTACGGCCACACCCTCGCGCACGCCATCGAGAAGAACGAGGACTACCGGTTCCGCCACGGCCACGCCGTCGCGATCGGCATGGTGTACGCCGCGGAGCTGTCCCGCCTCGCCGGTCGGCTGCCCGCCGAGGCCGTCCGGCGGCACCGCGACGTCCTGGAGTCCGTGGGCCTGCCGGTCTCCTACGCCGCCGACTGGCCCGGCCTGCGCGCCACCATGACCATCGACAAGAAGTCGCGGGGCGCCACGCTCCGGTTCGTCGTCCTCGACGGCATCGCCGAGCCCGGCCGCCTCGAAGGCCCCGACGAGGCCCTGCTCGCCGCCGCCTACCGGGAGATCGCCCGATGACCCGCGTCCTCGTCCTGAACGGCCCGAACCTGCGGCGCCTCGGGGTCCGCGAGCCCGAGAAGTACGGGACGGCGACCTTCGACGACCTGGTCGCCGTCTGCCGCGCGGCCGGGCGCCGCCTCGACCTGAACGTCGAGGTCCGGCAGACCGACGACGAGGCCGAGATGATGCGCTGGCTGCACGAGGCGGCCGACGAGCGCGTCCCCGTCGTGCTGAACCCGGCCGCGTTCACGCACTACTCCTACGCGCTGCGCGACGCGGTCGCCCAGCGCACCGCCCCGCTCGTCGAGGTCCACATCACCAACCCGGCCGCGCGCGAGGAGTTCCGCCACACCTCCGTCGTCGCCGGCGTCGCCACCGGCACCATCGCCGGCTTCGGCACCATGTCCTACGTCCTCGCCCTCCAGGCCGTGGCCGAACTGATCGCCGAGAACTCCTGAGCCTTCCCCGGCGCGCCTAGCCCTCCTCGGCGGCGCTGCGGGCCATGGCCTTGAGTTCGGCGACGACGTCGTCCAGTGGGGCGACGTCGCGGTGGGCGCGGCACAGGATCGTGGCGCCCTCGACGGCGGCGACGATGAGGCGGGCCAGCCGGGACGCGCGGTCGTCGGGGACGCCGGCGTTGCCGAGCCCGGTGGCGAGGGTGTCCTGCCAGCGCGCGAACGCCGCCGCCGCGGCGTCGGCGAGCTGCGGCGCGTCGTCGTGGGACTCGACCGTGACGGCGACGACGGGGCAGCCGGCCCGGAACCCGCTCCTGATCAGGACCTGCCGCCACCAGCTCGTGAAGGCGTCCACGGCCGACGCGGCGTCGCCGCTCTCGGTGGCGGCGAGGATGCCGGCGTTCAGGAACTCGTCGGCGTAGCGGACGGCCTCTTCAGCGAGTTGCGCCTTGCCGCCGGGGAAGTGGTGGTAGATCGACCCGCGCGGGGCGCCGCTGTGCGCGATGACGTCGCGGAACCCGGTGCCGCTGTAGCCGCGCTCGCGGAAGAGGTAGGCGGCGCTGCGCACCATGCGTTCCCTGCTGTCCGTCCCCATGAGACGATTATGACATTCATCATACGGTTGCCGCGTTGACCATGACGACCGTCATGGAGACATTTGGCCGTGCCGCGCACCGGCCCTGCTACTCGCGAGTAAGGTCGAGTGCGGTCAGGCCGGGCAGGGAAGCGGGCAGGAAAGAAGGAGACCTTCGTGATCGACCTCCAGCGCGACGGAGACGTGTACGTCCTGCGGTTCGACGCGGGCGAGAACCGCTTCGGCCCGGACTTCCTCGACGCGGTCGAGGGGGCCCTCGACTCGGTGGCGAAGAACGACGGGCCGGGCGCGCTCGTCACCGTCGGGACCGGCAAGTTCTACTCCAACGGCCTGGACCTGGACTGGCTCGGCGCCAACCAGGACAGGTTCGAGGAGTACCTGCGCCGCGTGCACGCCCTGTTCGCGCGCGTCCTGTCGCTGCCGATGCCGACGGTCGCCGCGCTGAACGGGCACGCCTTCGCGGGCGGCGGCATGCTGGCCCTCGCGCACGACTTCGCCGTCATGCGCGGTGACCGCGGCTACTTCTGCCTGCCCGAGGTCGACCTCGGAATGAGCTTCACCCCCGGGATGAACGCGCTGATCACGGCGCGGCTGCCGAAGGCCGCCGCGCACGAGGCGATGCTCACCGGCCGCCGGTACACCGCGGAGCAGGCGCGCGAGGCCGGGATCGTGCAGCGCGTCGCGGCAGAGGAGGAGGTCCTGCCCGCCGCGGTGGAGTGGGCGGCGTCGCTGGCGAGCAAGAACGGCGCGGTCGTGGCGACGATCCGCACCGCGATGTACCGGCAGGCGCTGGACGCGCTCAACGGCCCGGCGCTGCCGTGACCCCTCCCCGCGGGCGGGCGGCGGGAGTAGGTTACGTTCGACTGGAATCGGATTCGGTTTAGGGAAGGGGCGCGGGAGACCATGCGCATCGGGATGGCGCTCAGCTACTCGGGCGGTTTCAAGGAGACCGTCGAGGAGCTCGCCGACTACGAGAAGGCCGGCCTCGACATCGTCTACGTCGCGGAGGCGTACAGCTTCGACGCGGTGAGCCAGATGGGCTACATCGCCGCCAAGACGGAGCGCGTGGAGATCGCCTCCGGCATCCTCAACATCTACTCGCGCACCCCGACCGCCATCGCGCAGACGGCCGCGGGGCTGGACTACGTCTCCGACGGGCGGTTCACGCTCGGCATCGGCGCGTCCGGCCCGCAGGTCATCGAGGGCTTCCACGGGGTCCCCTACACCGCGCCGCTCGGCCGCACCCGCGAGATCATCGACATCTGCCGCAAGGTGTGGCGCCGCGAGCGGGTGCAGCACGACGGCAAGTACTACCACCTGCCGCTGCCGGAGGGGCAGGGCACCGGCCTCGGCAAGGCGCTCAAGCTCATCAACCACCCGGTGCGCGCCGACATCCCGATCATGGTCGCCGCGATCGGCCCGAAGAACGTCGAGCTGACCGCCGAGATCGCCAACGGCTGGGAGCCGATCTTCTACATGCCGGAGAAGGCCGCGGACGTGTGGGGCCCCTCCCTCGCGGCCGGCAAGGCCAAGCGCGACCCGGCGCTCGGCGAGCTGGACGTGGTCGGGCAGTCGCCGCTCGCCATCGGCGACGACGTGAAGGGCTTCCTGGAGTTCGGCCGCCCGATGGCCGCGCTCTACATCGGCGGCATGGGCGCCAAGGGCAAGAACTTCTACAACGACCTCGCCCGCCGGTACGGCTTCGAGAAGGAGGCCGAGGAGATCCAGGACCTGTACCTGGACGGCAAGAAGGACGAGGCCGCCGCGAAGGTCCCGCAGGAGCTGCTGGAGAAGATGTCCCTCATCGGCTCCGAGGGGCACGTCCGGGAGCGGCTCGCGGCGATGAAGGAGTCCGGCGTCACCACGCTCAACGTGGCCCCGATCGCGGGCGACCACAAGAGCCGCCTCGCCCTGATCGAGAAGGTCAAGGAGATGGCCGCCGACCTGTGACCGCGGACGTGTGAGGTCCCGCGGACGTGTGAGGGGTGGGCGACTCGTCGCCCACCCCTCACGGCCGTCTTACGGGCCCGTGCGCCCTACAGGGCCGCGTCGACCTCCTTGGCGACGCGCTCGCCGGAGCGGACGGCGCCGTCCATGTAGCCCGTCCAGTAGCCGGACGTCTCGGTGCCCGCCCAGTGGATGGGGCCGCACGGCTCCCGCAGCGCCGGGCCGAACGCGGTGAGCGCGCCGGGCGGGGCGACGCCGACCGGGCCGCCGCCGCTCCAGGTCTCGTTGTCCCAGCGCTGGAAGGCGGTCAGCGTCGGGTTGGCGGCCTTGTCGCCGAACAGCTTGGTGAACGAGTCGAGGCCCGCCGCCCTGACCTCGGCGGCCGGTGCGGCGTCCAGTTTCCGCATGTTGGCCTGGTTCATGAAGCCCATCAGGATGCCGCGCGACCCGTCCGGCGGGCTGTTGTCGAACGTCGCGTCGATGGCGCCGCTGTCGGCCACGGCCTGCCCGGTCAGCCCGTCCGCGCGCCAGAACGGCGTGTCGTAGACGGCGACGAACTTGGCGACCGAGCCCATCGGGTACCGCTGCATGAGCTGCGCCCGGCTCGCGGGCAGCCCCGGCGAGAAGTCGATCTTCCCGGCGATCGCCGGGGACATCGCCACCACGACCCGCTTGGCCGACACCGTGACCCCGTCGGCGGTCACCGTGGCGCCGCCCGAGCCGGTGGCGATCGACCGCACCGGCGCGTTGTAGCGGATGATGTCGCCGAGCCTCGCCGCCAGCCGGATCGGCACCTCCTGGGAGCCGCCCACGAACCGCGACTCCTGCGCGCCGCCCTTCGTGTTGATCAGCCGGTCGATCGTCCCCGGGTTGGCCTCGTTGCCCGCCGAGGCCGCGTAGTTCAGCAGGTAGAGGAGGGAGACCTCCTGTGAGCGCATCGACAGGGTCGACGAGGCGAAGGCGTCCATCAGGAACCGCGCGCCGCCGCTCAGCGAGTTGGACCGCGACCAGGTGTAGAAGGTCTGCGCGTCCCACTCCTCGGCCTTGGCCGCCTTCCACGGCTCGCCGACCGGCACCTGCTGGACCATGCCGCCGAGCTTCAGCAGCGCGAGCTCCAGGTCGACCACGCCCCAGTCCGGCGGGACCGCGCCGAGCAGGCCGTCGGTCGCGTACAGCGACCGCTTGCCGTCCCGGTAGTAGACGTTCTTGCCCTCGTTGTAGGTGGCGTAGGTGTCGACGCCCATGTCCTTGGCGAGCGCGGCGATGCGGTCCTGCGTCGGGCCGATGAACTCGGCGCCGCCCTCGTTGGTGGTGCCGTCGCCGAGGGGCATCCCGTAGACGCGGCCGCCGGGCCGTTCGCGCGCCTCCAGCACGATCACGGACCGGCCCGCCGCGACGAGGTCGCGGGCGGCGGTGAGGCCGGACAGCCCCGCGCCGACGATCACCACGTCCGCGGTGAGGGACGCGTCGAGGGGGGCGGCGAGCGGAGCCGTGCGGGCGCCGGCGGGCGGGGCCGCGGCCGCGGTGACGACGGCTCCGGCGGCGGTGAGCGCGCCTGTGCCCAGCAGTCTTCTTCTGCTGACTCGGGTCAAGGGGAATCACTCCTGGGGGGAAGTCCATTCGGGGGGAGGACGGACGGGACGGAGCACACGCCGGGTCACGCTAGGCCAGCCCTCGAGTAAAAGTCGAGGGTTATTCATGTTCGTGACCGCGTTGAGACGGCCTCCCGGGCGATCATCTAGAGTCCTGGCCATGGGGGAGACTCACCGCGCGCGCCGCCGCCGGCTCGCCGCGCTCGTCGCCGAACGGGACGCCGCCGCCCTGCTGGTGACCCGGCTCGTCAACGTCCGCTACCTGACCGGCCTGGACAGCTCGCGGGCCGCGCTGCTCGTCCCGGCCGACGGCCCCGCCGTGCTCGCGACCGACGGCCGCTACGCCGGGATGGCCGCGCAGGTCTGCCCGGAACTGCCCGTCGTCGTCGACCGGCAGGTGGCGGAGGCGCTGGTGAAGCGGGCGGCCGAGGACGGCCTCGGCCGGGTCGGCTTCGAGGCCCACGACGTGACCGTCGAGCACCACACGGCGCTCCTGGACGCCGCCGAGGTCGAACTGGCGCCGCTCGGCCGCCTCGTCGAGGAGCTCCGCATGGTCAAGGACGAGGAGGAGATCGGCCTGCTCCGCGAGGCGTGCGCCATCACCGACCGCGCGTTCGAGGCCGTCCTGCCCGAGATCCGCGCCGGGGTCACCGAGCGCGCCGTCGCGATCGCCCTCGAACGGGCCATGGTCGACGAGGGCGCCGAGGGCCCCGCGTTCGAGTCGATCATCGCGTCCGGACCCAACGGCGCCGTCCCGCACCACCATCCCGGCGGCCGCGAGCTCCAGCGCGGCGACCTCGTCACCATGGACTTCGGCGCCCTCTACGGCGGCTACCACGCCGACATGACCCGCACCGTCGCGATCGGCGAGCCCGCCGCCTGGCAGCGCGACCTCTACGACCTTGTCCATCGCGCGCAGGCGGCCGCGCTGGCCGCCGCGGTGCCCGGCGCCGAGACGAAGGACGTGGACGCCGCCGCCCGCGACGTGATCGCGGACGCGGGGCACGGCGAGGCGTTCTCGCACGGCCTCGGGCACGGCGTGGGCCTGGAGATCCACGAAGCGCCGCTCATGGGGTACGACAAGACCGGTAAGCTGATGGATCGGGTTCCGATCACCGCTGAGCCGGGGGTCTACCTCACGGACCGGGGCGGGGTCCGCATCGAGGACACGCTGGTGGTCCGCGCGGGCGGGCCGGAGCTCCTCACCACAACGACCAAGGATCTGCTCGTCCTGTAGGACGCGCGGGCCCGCGACCGGGAGAACAACGCAGTGGCGACGACGAACGACCTGAAGAACGGCATGACGCTGAACCTCGACGGCCAGTTGTGGACCGTCCTCGAGTTCCAGCACGTCAAGCCCGGCAAGGGCGGCGCGTTCGTCCGCACCAAGCTCAAGAACGTGCTGTCCGGCAAGGTGGTCGACAAGACCTTCAACGCCGGCACCAAGGTCGAGGTGGCCAGCGTCGACAAGCGCGAGATGCAGTACCTCTACCGCGAGGGCGAGGACTTCGTCTTCATGGACACCGAGACCTACGACCAGCCGCACATCCCCGCGGCCGTCGTCGGCGACGCCTCGAACTACCTGCTCCCCGAGCAGAACGCCGTGATCGCCTTCAACAACGAGAACCCGCTGTACGTCGAGCTGCCCGCCGCCGTCGTGCTGGAGATCACCGAGACCGAGCCCGGCCTGCAGGGCGACCGCTCCACCGGCGGCAGCAAGCCCGCCACCCTGGAGACCGGCGCGCAGATCCAGGTCCCGCTGTTCATCACCACCGGCGAGAAGGTCAAGGTCGACACCCGCTCCGGCGAGTACCTCGGCCGCGCCTGAGATGGCCGCGCGCACCAAGGCCAGGAAACTCGCGCTGGACATCCTGTTCGCCGCGGAGTTGCGGGAGGAGGAGCCGACGGCGGTGCTCGCCGCCCGCGGCCGTCCGAACCAGGACGAGCTCGCCGAGTACCCGCACGCCGTCCGGCTGATCGAGGGCGTCCAGGAGAACCGGGAGCGCATCGACGAGCTGCTCGCCACCTACGCGACCGGCTGGACGCTCGAACGGATGCCCGTCGTCGACCGCAACATCCTGCGGATGGGCACGTTCGAGCTGCTGTGGGTCGACGACGTCCCCGACGGCGTCGCGGTGAGCGAGGCGGTCGGCCTCGCCACCGAGCTGTCCACCGACGAGTCCCCCCGCTTCGTCAACGGCCTCCTGTCCCGCCTTCAACAACTGAAACCCTCCCTTAGTCTGTAGCTGCGCAGGTCGGGCCGCGAACCAGCGTTCGCGCCGACCCCGGCCCGCACCGCAACCACGCAACGACCTCCAACGGTTGCGATCGCGTCCGAAGGCGGATTCGAGCGAAGCGAGAATCCGATCGCGCAGCGAGCCGTAAGGCGAGCCGGAGCGATGCCAGCGATCGCCGCGGTGATCGACGATGGAGGGCCCTCTGGGCCCGAAGGAGGAGAGCGCTGCAAATGAACAGCGTGACCGGCCGGCAACAGAAGCGGGTGCGGGGCGGCAGCCGGGTCCGCAACGCGGTCCTGTGGGACGCGCTGCGCCTGGTCCTCGACCGCATCACTCCCGAGGCCGGCCTGAGCGACGTCGTGGACGTCGGCGGCGGGACCGGCGGGTTCGCCGTGCCGCTCGCCGAGCTGGGGCACCGGGTCACGGTGGTCGACTCCAACCCGGACGCGCTGGCCGCGCTGGAGCGCCGGGCCGCCGAGTCCGGGGTGCGGGTCCGCGCCGTGCAGGGCGACGCCGTCGACCTGCCCGACCTGCTCGGCCCGGACGCCGCCGACCTCGTGCTGTGCCACAGCGTCCTGGAGTACGTCGACGATCCGGCCGCGGCGATGGCGGCACTGACCGGCGCCGTCCGGCCGGGCGGCTCGGTCAGCGTGCTGGCGTCCGGGCAGATCGCGGCGGCGCTGCACCGCGCCGTGTCCGGGCACTTCGACGACGCCCGGAAGGTGCTCACCGACCCGTCCGGACGGTGGGGCGAGGGCGACCGCATGCCCCGCCGGTTCACCCGCGAGACGCTGTCGGCGCTGGTGAGCGGCGCGGGGCTGCGCGTCGCCGAGCTGCAGGGCGTCCGCATCTTCGCCGACCTGGTGCCGAGCGGCCTGCTGGACGGCGACGCCGACTCGGCGGAGGCGCTGATCGCGCTGGAGTCCGTCGCCGCGGTCCACCCGGTCCTGCGGGACCTCGCCACCCAGCTGCACCTGGTGGCCGACAAGCCGGCCGGCTGAGACCGTGCGCGCGGCGGACCGGACGGCAGGGCGGCGTGGCCCGCGCACGGCCGCGCGGCCGGGCGAGGAGTCCCCGTGAGCCGCAAGCAGCAGCTGCACCGGCCGGGGCCGCAGCCCGGGCCGCCCGCCGACGACACCGGCTGCTCCATCCTGCACGTCGACATGGACGCCTTCTTCGTCAGCGTCGAGCTGCTCGACCGGCCCGAGCTGCGCGGGCGCCCGGTCGTCGTGGGCGGCGCCGGGCCGCGCGGCGTGGTGTCCGCGGCCTCCTACGAGGCCCGGCGGTTCGGCGTGCACTCGGCGATGCCGATGACGCGGGCGCGGCGGCTGTGCCCGCAGGCGGTGGTGCTGCCGGTGAGCCACGGCAAGTACTCCCGCGTGTCGGCCGCGGTCTTCGAGATCTTCCGTTCCGTCACGCCGCTGGTGGAGGGCCTGTCGCTGGACGAGGCCTTCCTGGACGTGGCGGGCGCCCGGCGGCGGCTGGGCCGTCCCGCGGCGATCGCGCAGCTCATCCGCGACCAGGTCCGCGACCAGCAGGGCATCACCTGCTCGGTCGGCGTCGCGAACACCAAGTTCGTCGCGAAGCTCGCCTCGACGCGGTGCAAGCCCGACGGCCTGCTCGTGGTGCCGGCCGACGGCGTCGTCGACTTCCTGCACCCGCTGCCCGCCGCGTCCCTCTGGGGCGTCGGCGAGCGCACCGAGCAGGCGCTCACCCGCCTCGGGCTGCGCACCGTCGGGCAGCTCGCGCAGGTGCCCCTCACCACGTTGCAGCGGGAGCTCGGCAACGCGCTCGGCAGGCACCTGCACGAGCTGGCGTGGGGACGAGACCCGCGCGAGGTCGTCCCGCACACGCCCGACAAGAGCATCGGCGCCGAGGAGACCTTCGACACCGACGTCGACGACCCCGAGGTCATCCGGCGGGAGCTGCTCCGGCTGGCGGAGAAGGTCGGCGCGCGGCTGCGCGAGAGCGGGAACGCCGGTCGTACGATCAGCGTCAAACTACGGATGGCCGACTTCAAGACGATCACTCGGGCGCGCACGCTGGCCGAGCCCACCGATCTCGCTCGTGTGATCTATGTCACAGCCCGCGAGCTGTACGAGGCGGCGGGCCTGGAACGGGTACGACTCCGTCTGGTCGGGGTGCGGGTGGAGAACCTGGGCCCCGCCGGCGAGGCCCCCCGTCAGCTCGCCCTCGACGAGCCCGACAGCGGCTGGCGTGAGGCCGAGCGAGCCATGGACCAGGTCGCGCACCGGTTCGGCCGCGGCGCGGTGCGCCCCGCCGCGCTCGTCCGGCGTGCGGCGGAGGGTGACGCACGGGACGGCAGGGACGGAAGACAATGAAAGAAGGCTGTGGGGTGACCGGCTCCGGGTCCTCGGGGGGCCGTTCGCTTTCGTACGCTCGAGAGTCCTCGTATTCTGGGCATATCACCGTTGACGTTCGCGTCCCGCATCGGATACTCCGTCGCGGAGCTGTCGCTGGGAGGTGCCGTGCCGCTCTCTGAGCACGAGCAGCGCATGCTCGAACAGATCGAATCGGCGTTGTACGCCGAGGATCCCAAGTTCGCTCACGCGGTTCGCTCGACCAACCCCCAGGTCCATTACAAGCGCCGGATCGTCAAGGCCGCGCTCGGCTTCGTGGTGGGCGTGGGCGCGCTGATGGCCGGTCTCGTGATCAACGAGGGCACCGTCACCATCGCGATCAGCGTGACGGGGTTCCTGCTGATGGTCGTGTGCTGCGTCTGGGCGCTGACGAGCTGGAAGCGGATGACCGGCATCGGCAACGAGCCCGCCCGGGGCAGCGGCCGCCAGCCGCGCCCCGCCAAGGCGGGCTTCATGGAGCGCATGGAGGAACGCTGGCGCCGCCGCACCGAAGGTGACTGAGCGGCGTCTGGGGGGTCGTCCTGCCAGAGTGACTCGGCATTAGCTTCTCAGCGACTCGTCCCGGCCGTGCGTGGGTGCTCCCACGGGGCCGGGACGAACGTGTGTCCGGCCCCGCGGGCGAAAGCCGCCCTGCTCGTGCCCGGGAGGATCAGGCCTTGCGTGCGCCGAGGCGGCCGAGCCCGTCGGCGATCGTGTCGGCCACGAGCCTTGCGTACCCGCCGCCGGCGTCGAGGTCGGGGTCGAAGATGCAGACATCGGCGCCGACCGCGTCGGCGGCCAGCTCGCTGAGCAGCGCCGTCAGCTGCCGGGGGTCGACTCCGCCGGGGGCGGGGCTGTCGACGGCGGGCATGTGGGCCGGGTCGAGGACGTCGATGTCGACGTGCAGCCAGAAGCCGTCGAGGCCGTCGGCGGCGACGGCCTCCCGGATCAGGGCGAGCGCGCCGGGCGGGTCGTTGATCCACTGGCTTGCCGGCACCACGCCGGCCAGGACCTCCCGCACTTCGGCGAGTGCGTCGTCGTCATCGCGGCAGCCCACGTGGACGACGTCCGCCGGGGCGAAGTAGGGGGACAGTCCCTCGATGTCGGACACCGCCGCCCAGTGCAGGCCGACCGCGGCGGCGAGGTCCTCACCGGCCACACTCGCGCATTGGTCCGAGTTGCCGGGGTGGCGGAAGTCGGTGTGCCCGTCGATGTGGACGAGGCCGTACCGGCCCCTGCGGGCGAGCGCGACTCCGGCGCCGACGAGGAGGCTGCAGTCACCGCCGAGGACCAGGGGAGCGCGTCCCCGGTCGACGATCGCGCCGATCCGCCCGGCCAGCCGCATCGCGTGGTCGATGAGGCCGTCCTGGTTGCGAACTCGGCCCGAGCCGGGGACCAGGTCGTCGACGTACCTCCCCGCGATGACGACACCGGCGTCCTCGGCGCCGTCGCGCAGGAGCCGGGTGTGCAGCCCCGCTTCGCGCAGCGCCTCCGGCGCCTTGGCGCACCCCGGGACGCTGGACTTCTGGGGTGGACGCAGTCCGAGGTTCGTCGGAGCCGCGAGGATGGAGATCATCAGTGGGCCTCCACGGTGAGGTGCCTGGTCAACCATTCGATCGCCAGGGGGTAGCGGTACTCGATGCGGGCATGGGTGCCGTCGAAGAGCTCGAAGTGCATCCGCTCGGGCGGCACGCCGACGTCCGTGAGCGCTCGGTGGAACGCGGACGCGCCGTGGTCGAGGTGGTACTCGTCCCGGCGCCCGGCGTCGATCCAGACGGCCCGCATCGATCGGAGCGCCTCGGCGTGGCCCGGTGCCATCCGCACCGGGTCCCAGGCCAGCCAGCGCCGCCAGACCTCGGGGATGAGCCTGCCGGTCGCGGGATCGAACGGCACGTGCACCGTGCCGTCGGCGTCCGATGAGTACGCCGCCGCGTAGCCGTAGGTCTCGATCAGCAGTTCGTCCAGTTCGTGCAGGAGCGGGACTTCGCAGTTCCGGAAGTACTCCAGGAACCTGTCGTACGACCCGTCGAACTCGTCCCGCAGCCTCCTGGCCAGCAGCGGGAAGGACGGCGTGTACGAGGCGTCGAAGAGCGCGTCTCCCGCGTGGGTGGCGAAGGCTCCGAACACGTCCGGACGCAGCATGGCCGTGACCATCGCTCCGTAACCGCCGCTGGACTTCCCGGTGATCGCACGGGCGTCGCGGTGGGCGAGGGTGCGGTAGTGCTCGTCGACCCATGCCACCACATCGGCGCACAGGTAGGTGTGGTAGGAGCCGATGGCCGGCGAGTCGAGATACTGGCTGCCGCCGTAGGCGGTCCAGGCGTCGACGTACACGACCAGTGCGGGCGGCACGTCATCGCGGGCGAAGAGCGCATCGACCAACTCGGGCAGGGTGCGGCGGAAGGGCGTTCTGTTGCGCCACATCGAGATGGTCCCGCAGTAGCCCTGGATGATGTAGATCGTGGGATAGCGGGCGTGGTCGCCGTAGCCGGGCGGGGTGTAGACCCACAGCGGCCGCTCGTGCGGATCGCCCAGCGGATTGCCGCGCAGTGCCTCGCTCGCGATGACGTGCTCGTGCAGCTCCCCCTCGAGGTCTTCGGACCACGGCTCCATGCGACCTCCCGGTTCCCGGTGGACTAACCGGTGAAGAACTTAGGTGGTTAGCCGTTTGCGCGTCAACCAGTGATCGGGTTTGCTGGTTAGAGCGAGAGCATCGGGAGCGGGCATGCGAGAACTTCCTCCGGAGGTGCGACCCGTCGTCGACTTCCTCAACACCGTCGACGTCGAGGACGGCACCGACGTGTTCGGCGACGGTCCGGAGGCTCTGGCGGACTGGCTCGTCGAGCACGGGCTGTGCCGCGCAAGGCCGTCCGTCACGGCGGCGGACGTCCAGGCGGCGATCGACCTCAGGCGCGGGCTGCGCAGCCTGGCGCTCGCCAACAACGGCGAACCCGTCGACACCGAGGACGTGAAGGCCGCCCAGGAGGTCCTGGCCGCCCTCACCCTCACCCTGCGGCTTCCGGCCGATGCGGACGCGGCGAAGAACGGGCCGCACCTCGCCGCGAGCGGCGGGCCCTTCGCCGAGGCCCTGGGCCGGATCGCCGCCGCCTACTTCGCCGCTTCGGCCCGGGGCGACTGGCCGCGGGTGCGGCGCTGCCCGGCACACGACTGCGCCTGGGTCTTCTGGGACTCCTCCAGGAACGCGTCCCGGCGGTGGTGCTCGATGCGGGTGTGCGGCAACCGCGCGAAAGCGCGCGCGTTCACCGAGCGGCGAGCGGCCCGCCCCGCCTGACCCCCGCTCCTCGCGCGCCTACCTGCGGCGGAGGCGGGCGGGCAGGTCGTTCAGGCGGGTCGTCAGGTCGTTGAGGCGGGCGGTGGCGTCGAGGGCGCGGTCTCCCGCGGTGCGGAGCGCGGCGCGGGTCTGCGCCACCGTGGACGGCGGCAGCAGGCGGGCGCGCCACCGGGCCCGGCGCCCCACGGACGCGGAGAACGCCTCCCGGACGGTCCGCACGTCGGCGCGCAGCCGCTCGGGGGGCTCGTAGGAGCGGGTCCGCGAGTAGCGCGCCAGCTCCTCGGCGCGGGCGATCCGGGTCAGGGCCTGCGTGCTCGGCGCGTCCATCTCCAGCAGCTCGCCGAGCCGCCGTGCGGCCGCCCGGGGGGATTCGCTGGCCCGCCATTCCAGCCCGTGGTCGAGGGCGTCCGCGCGCATCTCCTGCCATGCGGCGTGCGCCGCTCCGGCAGGATCGGGCATCCGCGTCCCCGTCGCCGGCTTCGCCGTGGCGACCTGACCGGGTCCCCGCGTCCGCCGCGCGGGTTCCGCCTCTTCTACCGGCTCGGACGCCCCGGCCTTCCGCTCGGGCGTCGGTGGCGGGGCGGACGAGGCGCTCAGCGCCGCCCACCGGCGCCACCGGGTGAGCCTGCGCAGCACCATCGGCACGATCGTCAGCAACACCACCAGCAGTGCACCGGCGAGCCACGGCGCCGCGGAGTACCCGTCGTCGCCCTCCTCCTGCGCGCCGGTCGTGCCGCTCGAGCCCTCGTCGTTGCGGTGGCGCGGGCCGGTGGACGCGGCCGTGGAGCCCTCCTCGGGGGAGGAGGAGTCCGGCGCCTGCGTCGTCTGCTCCTCCGGACCACCGCCGGTGCTGGTGGCGGGCTGGCTGTAGACGGGGGCGAGGGCGGTGCCCTGCCCGCCCGCGCCGCTCGGCGTGGGCTCGAAACGCACCCATCCCGCGCCCTCGAAGTACAGCTCCGGCCAGGCGTGGGCGTCGCGCGACCGCACCACCCATTCGCCGGGCTTGACCTCGCTGCCCGGCGTGTATCCCATCGCCACCCGGGACGGGATGCCGAGGATCCGCGCCATCAGCGCCATCGAGGCGGCGAACTGCTCGCAGTAGCCGCGCTTGCTGTGCAGCAGGAAGTCGACGAGGTCGCTGCCGTGCTGCGGCGCGGGCGCGGACAGGTCGTAGGTGAACCCGCCGCTCATGGTGAACCAGCGCTGCAGCCGCACCGCCTGGCCGAGCGCGGTCGCCGACCCGGCGGTGACGTCCGCGGCGAGCTTTCTGACCTGCGGCGGGACGTTCTTGGGCACCGCCGTGTAGTGCGCGACGATGTCGGGCGGGTAGGGCCCCGCGGCGGCGAGCTGCCCGGAGGTGGGCTCGGGGAGCATGCTCTTGACGGTGTAGGAGCGCCCGCTCGCCGAGTCGCGCAGCGAGTAGATCATCAGCGACTGGCCGTGCACCCGCCAGTCGCCCTTGATCGACACCTTGGTCGGGGCGTACGGCACCGGCAGGAACGTCATGTTCCTGACCTCGGGCCGCACCCGCACCTCGGTCGTCACCTCGCGCGAGGGCGCGACGGTCAGCCCCGGCGGCGGGGGGAGGGTGCGGTCGCCGCTCACCCGGTCCTTGGAGCTGCTCTTCAGCGGGCTGTAGGTCCACCGGTCGCCGTCGAACCGGTCGAGGGCGTAGAGGCGCAGGTAGCCGGGGCTCTCGGCGTCGCTGCGGTAGGTGAGGACGGTCGAGTCGTCCAGCCGGGTCAGCTCCCGCTTCAGGCTGACCAGCGGGTCGGGCGTCGTCACGGTCTGCGCGCCCGGACCGGAGCCGCCGCCCACGTCGAACAGGCCGCGCGGGTGCAGGCCGGGCACCGCGGCCGGCAGCAGCACGGCGACGGCGACCGTGCCGACCGCGATCCGGCGGCCGCTCGCCGCCAGCGCCGAGGCGTCGGGCCGGTGGTCGGGGTCACCGGGCGGCGGCTGCGCGCCCGCCAGCGGCACGTCCCGCGGGCTGCGGCGCGTCGCCACGATCCGCCCCCAGCCGCCGACCTGCTCGCGGGCGTCGGCCATGAGCAGGGCGAGGAAGCCGAACGCGCCGATGCCGAAGGCCAGCCAGCCGACGCCGTCCTCGCGGATCGCCGCGGGCACGCTGTACATGGCGAGCAGCGGCAGCCCGGCGGGCGCGGCACGGCGCAGCCGCACGGCCAGCAGGTCCACCAGGACGGCGACCAGGCCGATGCCCGCGGCGGCCAGCATCGCGATGCCGGGGACGAGCGGGACGGGCGCCGCGTACCGGTTGGCCGCCCGCCAGCCCTCGTCCGCCAGTTCGCCGAGGTGCCGCACCGACTCCGGCGACGGGACGACCCCGAGCCACGCTTCGCCGCCGGCGAAGGCCATGTCGAGGTACAGCACCAGCGCCGCCAGGCCGAACAGCAGCCCGACCGGCGCGGGCGTGCGCAGACGCCGTGACAGCAGCCCGCCGCCGGACACGGCCAGCACCGCGCCGACCCCTGCCCAGAACCAGCTCGCCTTCTCGAACAGCGGGTACAGCCCGATCGAGCCGGCGAGCGTCGCCAGCCCGGCCATCACCGTCATCCGGACCCTCATGCGCCGCCCTCGTCCATGCGCTTACCCTGCTCGTGCACCTGCCGCCGCCCGTGCGCCGCGCCGCTCATGCGCCGAGCCCGAGCCCGGCGCCGCCCCTGCTCATGCGCCGCCCCTGACGAAGTCATCGCCCGCCTTGCCCGCCTGCGCCCACGCCCCGGCGAGGTCCGCCGCGGACCGGACGGTCAGCACCCGCCAGCCGCCCGCGCGCAGCAGGCCCGCGGCCGTCCCGCCGCCGGTCCCGTCGCCCGTCTCGCCGTCCTGCGGCGATCCGGCGCCGGGGCCGCCCTCGATGAGCACCGCGACGCACGTGCCGGTACCGCGCCGGGCCGCGGAGACCACGCGGGCCTCATCGTCCGACAGCGTCCCGAAGACCCCGACGACCAGGCCGTCGCCCTCCCGGCTCCCGCCGCGGCCGCGCAGCGCGGCCAGCCCCGCCGTCAGCGAGCCGCCCTTGGACCGGCGCACCACCGCCAGCGCGTCGAGCAGCAGCCCCTCGAACGCGCCCTCGGACGGCCCCGCCGGCAGCACTTCGCCGCCGTCGGTCACGTACCGCAGGCTCATCCCCGTGCGGACGAGGTGGACGCCGATCGACGCGGTCGCCGAGACGGCCTGCTCGAACGAGCCGCCCGGCCCGTCGCCCCAGTGCACGGAGCGGCGGGTGTCGAGGAACAGCGTGCCGCTGCTCTGGAAGTGCTGCTCCTCGCGCCGCACCATCAGCTCCCCGTGCCGGGCGGTGGACCGCCAGTGCACGCGGCGCAGGTCGTCGCCGTGCCGGTACTCGCGCGGGGCGACGTCGTCCTCGCCCGCCGCGGAGACCGCGCGGGCCACGCTGTCGCCGCCGCCCGTCCACGCGCCCGACAGCCGGCCAGGCGGCAGCGGCACGATCGCCGGCGTCACCGTGAGCGTGTCGGACAGGCTGAACGAGCGGACCAGCTCCACCATCCCGAACGGGTCGGCGAGCCGGACGGTCAGCGGCCCCACCCGGAAGCGCCCGCGCACGTCCGAGCGGATCCGGTAGCCGAGCTCACGGAACGCCTGCGGCTCGATCCGCTCCAGCACGAACCGCGCCCGCCCGCCCAGCGCGTAGGGGACCCGGTCCTCCACCATCAGCAGCCCGCTCGGCAGCCGCGACACGTTCTCCAGCCGCAGGTCGACGCGGGATTCGTGGCCGACCGGCAGCCGCGCGGGCTCCAGCCGCCGCGCGCACGCCAGCCGGTACCGCGTCCGCGCCACCGCGATCGTGCACAGCAGCGGCAGCGCCAGGACGAGCACCCCGGCGCGCAGCAGGTCGCGCTCGCCCAGCGCGACCGCGCAGGCGATCGCGGTCGCCCCCGCGGCCACGAACGACCGCCCGCGAGTGGTGAGGCCGGCCAGCGCCCGTCGCACCGGTCACCTGCCGGGGGAGGGCACCGGCAGCCGCTTCACCAGGTCGGCGACCACCTGCTCGGGACGGCGGCGCTCGACCTGCGCCTCGGCGGTCGGCAGCAGCCGGTGCGCGAGGACGGGGACGGCGAGGTCCTGGATGTCGTCGGGGACGACGTAGTCGCGGTCGTCGAGCGCGGCGTACGCCCGCGCGGCCCGCACCAGGTGGAGGGTGGCCCGCGGGGACGCGCCGAGCCGCAGCTCCGGATGCCTGCGGGTGGCGGAGACGAGGTCGATCGCGTACTGCCGCACCGCCGGCGCGACGTGCTGGCCCCGCACCACCTCGATCAGGTCGCGGACGTCGGCGGCGTGCGCGACCGGGGTGAGCCGGTCGAGCGGCGACGTCTCGCCGTGCGTGTCGAGCATCTCCAGCTCGGCCGCGGGGTCCGGGTAGCCCATCGAGATGCGGGCGGTGAACCGGTCGCGCTGCGCCTCCGGCAGGGGATAGGTGCCCTCCATCTCCACGGGGTTCTGCGTGGAGATCACCATGAACGGGGGCTCCAGCTCGTAGGTCGTGCCGTCGACCGTGACCTGGCGCTCCTCCATGCACTCCAGCAGCGCGGACTGCGTCTTCGGGGACGCCCGGTTGATCTCGTCGCCGACCACGATGTTGGCGAACACCGGGCCCGGCTTGAACTCGAACTCGCGCCGCTCCTGGTTGTAGGCGCTGACCCCGGTGATGTCGCTGGGCAGCAGGTCGGGCGTGAACTGCACGCGCCGCACCGAGCAGTCGATCGAGCGCGCGAGCGCCTTGGCGAGCATCGTCTTGCCGACCCCGGGCACGTCCTCGATGAGCAGGTGCCCCTCGGCCAGCAGCACCGTCAGCGCGAGCCGCACCGCCGAGGGCTTGCCCTCGATCACCGACTCCACGGCGTCCCGGATCTTGTTCGCGACCTGGGCGAGCCCGTCGAGCCCGCCTCCCGCCGCGTCGCGACCGCCGCCGCGCCGGGCCGGGCGGGATGCCGGTGGGTCGGTCTCCATGAACGACTCGCCGTGCGTGCCTACTGCCACCAAACCCTCCTCAGCCGTTCCAAACGACAGTACGTCGTCGGAACGCCCACTGCGATGTTCATGTGGAACGCGAGCCAATTGTGCTCTACGTGGACGGCGGCAAACGACGCGCGCAACGCACCACTTCACTCCACCCCGCCCCTCCGGGCCCTCTCGCGCCCCCGCGCGAGAGGGTCTCGGACCGTCCCGCGCCGCGGCGGCGCGCGCAGGGGGCGCCGCTGGGCCCCACTCCACACCACCCTCGTTGACCTGCGGTTTCGTCGTGAAAAACGGCGCGTGGACGGCGTTTTTCTTGTTGACGGTGGGGAAGAGTGGAGTAGAGTGGGGCGCCGTGGGGGGCAGTAGCGCCCCATGCGGCGCGGGAGGTGGGGCCGGTGTTTCTCGGCACTCACTCGCCGCGCCTCGACGACAAGGGACGACTGTTCCTGCCGGCGAAGTACCGCGAGGAGCTGTCGGGGGGATTGGTGATCACGAAGGGCCAGGAACGCTGCCTGTACGTCTTCCCCATGGCGGAGTTCCAGCGGATAACCGAGGCTCTGCGTGCCGCGCCGGTCACCGAGAAGGCGGTCCGGAGCTACAGCCGGGTCTTCTTCGCCAGCGCCTCCGACGAGGTCCCCGACAAGCAGGGCCGCGTCACGATTCCGCCGCCGCTGCGCAAGTACGCGGGGCTCACCCGCGACTGCACGGTCATCGGGGCCAACACGCGTCTGGAGATCTGGGACACCCAGGCCTGGGAGACCTACCTGGAGCAGGAGGAGCAGACCTTCTCCGACGTCTCGGAGGAGGTGTTGCCAGGGATTCTCTGACATGCGACTCGTCGGTCCGATGACCGGCACTGGCCCACGTTCGGCCAGGTCTCCAGCCGCTCTCCAGCCAGCTGGCGCAGCTTCCCCGGTGCCAGACGGCGACCCCCCGCGGACAACGCGGTGATCTTCCTCTAGGGCAGCGGATGGGGACCTGGCCGGGCGAGGCCGCCGCCGGGGGCGCGGAACGGTCCGGTCCGGCGATGCCACACAGTCCGCGAGCGAGGTGGCAGTACAGGGGGTGAAGCATGGACGCGCACAGGGACACGGGGGGCCGCGAGGACTCCGGGAACCACGACGGTGACGACCGCCTTGCGGGGAACGGCGCCGCGGGGAACCACAGCGTGGGGAACGACGCGGCGGGAAACGGCGCCGCCGGAAATGACGCCGCCGGAAACGGCCCGGCTGGGAATGGTGCGGCGGGAAAAGCCACCCCTGGAAAAGACGCCGCGGGGAATGACGCGGCGGAGAACGACGCGGCGCAGGACCGGGGGGCCGGCAGCGGCCACGTGCCGGTCATGCTGGACCGCGTCCTCGAACTTCTCGTCCCCGCCGCCGAGGCCGTCGCCGGCCGCGCCCCCGTCTACCTCGACGCCACGCTCGGCATGGGCGGCCACGCCGAGGCGATGCTGCGCGCCGTCCCGTCGCTGCGCCTCATCGGCCTGGACCGCGACACCACGGCCCTGGAGCGGTCCGCGCGCAGGCTCGCCCCGTTCGGCGACCGCGTGGCGCTGGAGCACGCCGTCTACGACGAGATCCCCGCGGTGCTGCGGCGGCTCGGAGTCCCGGCCGTCGACGCCGTCCTGTTCGACCTCGGCGTGTCCTCCCCGCAGCTCGACGAGGCCGACCGCGGCTTCGCCTACTCCTACGACGCCCCCCTCGACATGCGGATGGACCGCACCCAGAGCCTCACCGCGGCGGAGGTCGTCAACGGCTACCCGCCCGCCGAGCTCGCCCGCATCCTGCGCGAGTACGGCGAGGAGCGGTTCGCCCAGCGCATCGCCGCCGCGATCGTCCGGGAGCGCGAGCGCGCCCCGCTGGAGTCGACCCGGCGCCTCGCCGACCTGGTGCGCACCTCCATCCCCGCCGCGACCCGCCGCACCGGCGGCAACCCCGCCAAGCGCACCTTCCAGGCGCTGCGCATCGAGGTGAACGGCGAGCTCGACACCTGGCGCCGGGCGCTGCCCGCCGCCCTGGACGCGCTCCCGGTCGGCGGCCGGGTCGTCGTCCTGTCCTACCACTCGCTCGAGGACCGCATCACCAAGCAGGTCCTCGCCGCCCAGGCGGCCGACACCACCCCGCCGGACCTGCCGGTCCCGCTGCCCGAGCACGAGCCGAGGTTCCGGCTCCTGACGCGCGGGGCGGAACTGGCGTCCGACGAGGAGACCACGACCAACCCACGGGCCGGATCGGTGCGGATGCGCGCCGCGGAGCGGGTCCGGGAGGCGACATGACCACGACGAGCAGGCGGCCGCCGACCAGGGCGCCGAAGAAGAGGGCCGCGGACCGCCTGGAGGGCGCCGCCGCCCCGGCCGCGCCCGTGCCCGCCAAGGGCTCGCGCGCCGGCGCGTCGCCGCGGAACCCGTCGAACGGCGGCGCCGCCGGTGCCGCGGCCGCGAAGCCGGCGAAGCCCGCACCCGCCGGCGCGACGGCGGTGAAGACGCGGACGAAGACCGCGCCCGCGAAGAGCACCAAGGCCGCCAAGAGCACCAAGGCCGCCAAGAGCACCAAGGCCGCCAAGAGCGCCAAGGCCGCCAAGAGTGCGGACGTCGCGCGGAGCACGAGCACGGCCGCGTCGCGGCGCTCCGGGCAGGCCGCGCCGCGCGCGCCGTTCGTCCTGCTCATCGTCGGGTTGCTCGGCGGCGCGCTGGTCAGCCTGCTGCTGCTCAACACCGTCCTCGCCAAGGACGCGTTCACGCTGACGCGGCTCCAGCAGAGCAACAAGCAGCTGGAGCAGCAGCGCCAGGCCTACGAGGAGGAGATCGCCCGCGAGGGCTCCCCGCAGCAGCTGTCGAACAAGGCCGAGGGGCTCGGCATGAAGCAGGGCGAGAACCCGGCCTTCTTCTCCACCGAGCCCGGCGGGCCCGGCGGCACGATCCGCCCCGTCCCGCAGGCTGCCGCGGCGTCGGCCGGCGCGGCCGGGGTCCTCGGCGTGCCCGGCACCGTGGTGCCCGGCGACGGCGCGGCGCCGCCCAAGACCACGGGAACCCGCAACGGCCACGGAACGCGGGCCGGGAACGGGGCGCGCACCGGGCACGGGGCGCCGTGAGCGGGCGCGGGGACGGCGGGGAGCGGGTGGCGCGGTGACGAAGGGCCCGGGACGCGGCAGCGGCGGGCCGCCCCCCGGCCGCGGGCGCGGCCCGGACGGGCGCGGCCCCCGCGGCGCGGCCGGGCGCGACGACAAGAGCGGCCCGGGCGCGGCGCGCGCGTCCGGGCGTCAGACCGGGAGCACGCCGCGCCCGCCCTCGGGACGGGCGGACGGCTCGGGACGGCCGGGCGCGAAGGGCGGCGGCGCCCGCCGCCCCGCGCGCAGCGGCATGGTCCCGGCCCCCCGCAAGGAGACCCCGCGCAAGGAAGCCACTCGCAAGGAACCCGCGCGTAAGGAAAAGGGGAGCGAGCGGACGGCCGGGGCCGCGACGTCCACCAAGCGCCCCGCACGGAAGAAGCCGCCCGCGAGGGGAGCGGCTGGGGAGGGCCGCGCGACCCGCACGGCCCGCAGCCCCCAGGGCGCGCGGCCGAAGAGCGACGGCCCCCGCGGCCCGCGCCCCGGCGGCGGCTCCGGACGGCGCCCGCCGCCCGGCCGCCCGCCGCGGCCCCGGGTGCCGTTCCACCGGCGCGACCCGCTCAAGCGGCTCAACGTCGGGCTCCTCGTCGTCGCCTTCGTGCTGTCGCTGTTCGCCGGGCGGCTCGTCCAGCTCCAGACGATCGAGTCGGACGAGTACACCCAGCAGGCGATGCTCCAGCGGATGCGGGAGATCACGCTGCCCGCCGTCCGCGGCGACATCACCGACGCGCAGGGCAACCCGCTCGCCATGACGGTGGAGGCCCGCGCGATCTTCGCGGACCCCTCGCTGATCAAGCCGGAGAAGCGGCAGCCGATCGTCAACGCGCTGGCCCCGACGCTCGGGCTCAACCCCGCGACGCTGCTGAAGCAGATCAGCAAGCCCGACACCAGGTTCGTGTACCTCGCGCACGGGGTCCGCCCCGACCAGGCGCGGCTGGTCAGCTCGTGGAACTTCCTCGGCATCGGCACTTTGCCGGAATACCGCCGGGAATATCCCAACGATTCGCTGGCCGCCGGCGTCATAGGTTTCGTGAACGACACGGGGCGGGGGGCCGCCGGGCTGGAGAGCTCGCTGAACGACGTGCTCGCCGGCAAGGCGGGCTGGCAGCGGGTGGAGATCAGCCCCGAGGGCCAGCACATCCCCATGGGCGAGGACCAGAAGCGCCCGTCGGTGCCGGGCCGCGGGGTCCGCCTGACGCTGCAGCGCGACCTGCAGTTCAAGGCGCAGCAGGCGATCGAGCAGCAGGTCAGGGCGACCCGGGCCAAGAGCGGCACCGTGATCGTCATGGACCCGCGCACCGGCCGGCTCCTGGCGATGGCGTCCGCGCCCGGCTTCGACCCGAACGACTACGCCGACTCCGACCGGTCCCGCTGGGGCAGCCCGCTGGTGCAGGACGCCTACGAGCCGGGCAGCACCGGCAAGGTCGTCACCGCCGCGGCCGTCATGGAGCACGGCGGCGTCACCCCGAAGACGCCCTACACCGTCCCCGACAGGATCAAGAAGTGGGACGTGGTGTTCCACGACTCGCACGACCACGCGCCGGAGCCGCTCACGTTCGCCGGCGTGCTCGCCAAGTCCAGCAACGTCGGCACCATCATGGCGAGCGAGAGCATCAGCGAGGAGCAGCTCTACCAGACGCTGCGCGACTTCGGCTTCGGGCAGCGGACCGGCCTGCCCCTCCCGGGTGAGACGGCCGGCCGGCTGGAGCCGCCGGCCAAGTGGTCGGGCACCGACCGGTACCCGATCGCGTTCGGCCAGACGGTCTCGGTGAACGCGGTGCAGATGGCGAGCGTCTACTCGACGATCGCCAACGGCGGCGTCCGCGTCGCGCCCACCCTCGTCGCGGGCACCGTGGGGGAGCACGACAGGTTCACCCCCGCGCCCGCGCCGGAGCGCAGGCAGGTCATCAGCGCGAAGACGGCCCGGCAGATCAGCGACATGCTGGAGGGCGTCACCACGAACGAGGGCACCGCCCCCAAGGCGCAGATCAAGGGCTACCGCGTCGCGGGCAAGACCGGCACCGCCGAGAACGTCAACCCGCGCTGCGGCTGCTACGACGGCGGCGGCTACACCGCCTCGTTCGCCGGGTTCGCGCCCGCGGACGACCCGCGGCTGGTCGTGCAGGTCGTCCTGCGGGATCCGAAGCGGGGGAGCCACTATGGTGGCGATGCGGCGGCACCGGTCTTCAAGGACGTGATGAGCTTCGCGCTTCAGTCCGAGAAGATCCCGCCGACGGGGAGCAGGCCGCCGATCATCGAGATCCGCGCCCGAGACTGATCGCAGCGAGTACCCTCCTCGCCTGTGAGTCCACCACCCGTGTCCCACCAGTCCCGAACCGTCCGCAACGAAAGAAACGCCATGCGTCCCACCACCAACCCGGCTCGTCCGCTGAGCGGACTCGCGGCGCTTCTCGGAATCGGACAGGACGGACCGGACGCACGGGGCGGCGGGAGCCCCTGGGACGGCGTCTCCGCCACGGGGATCACGCACGACTCGCGCGCCGTCATGCCGGGCGACATCTACGCGGCCCTGCCCGGCGCCCGCGCCCACGGCGCCCAGTTCTCCGCCCAGGCCGCGGACGCCGGCGCCGTGGCGATCCTCACCGACCCCGACGGGTACGACCGGGCCGCGGCGACGGGCCTGCCCGTCCTGGTGACCCCCGACGTCCGGGCCCGGCTGGGCGACGCGGCGTCCTGGGTGTACGGCGAGCCGGGCCGCGACATCACCCTCATCGGCGTGACCGGCACCAGCGGCAAGACCACCACGGTGTTCCTGCTGGACGCGGGCCTGCGCGCCGCCGGGATCGAGACGGGCCTCGTCGGCGGCGTCGAGATCCGGGTGGGCGGCGACCGGGTGCCGAGCGCGCTCACCACGCCGGAGGCGACCGACCTGCACGCGCTGCTGGCGATGATGCGCGAGCGCGGCGTCGGCGCCGCGGCGATGGAGGTGTCCAGCCACGCGCTCGTGCAGGGCCGGGTCGGCGGAGCCCGCTACGAGGTGGCGGTGTTCACGAACCTGTCCCAGGACCACCTCGACTACCACCCGACCATGCAGGACTACTTCCTCGCGAAGGCGCGGCTGTTCACGCCCGAGTACTCGCGGATCGGCGTGGTCAACCTCGACGACCACTACGGCCGCGAGCTGCTGGAGATCACCACGGTGCCCGCGACGACGTTCTCCCCGTCGGGGGACCCTGCGGCCGACTGGCGGGCCGAGGACGTGCGCGTCGGCGCCGACGGCAGCGTGTTCCGCGTCGTCGGGCCCCTCGGCATCGAGGCCGACGCCGAGGTTCGGCTCGCCGGGCCGTTCAACGTCGCCAACGCCCTCGCCGCGATCGTGGCGCTGGTCGAGGCGGGCATCCCGCTGCAGGCGGCGGTCCGGGGGGTCGCGTCCCTGCCCGGCGTCCCCGGGCGGCTGGAGCGGGTCGACGAGGGCCAGGACTTCGTGACCCTGGTCGACTACTCGCACAAGCCGGGCGCGGTCGAGGCGGTCCTGAACGCGCTGCGGCCCGTCACCGAGGGCGACCTCACGGTGGTGCTCGGGTGCGGCGGCGACCGCGACCGCGGCAAGCGCCCGCTCATGGGCGAGGCCGCCGCGCGGCTGGCCGACATGGCGTATTTCACCAACGACAACCCGAGGTCGGAAGATCCACTCGCGATCCTTGCCGCTATGGTCGAGGGCGGGCTCAAGGTGCCGCAGCCGGAGCGCGCGCACATCGTCGTGGAGCCCGACCGCGCCGCCGCGATCGACCTGGCCGTCGGCCGCGCCCGCCGCGGCGACGTGGTGGTCGTCGCGGGCAAGGGCCACGAGCAGGGCCAGAACGTGGCGGGCGAGGTGCATCCGTTCGACGACCGCGAGGTCGTCCGCGCCGCGCTCCGGCGCCATGCAGACGCGCTCAGGCGCCCTGCACAAGGAATAAGAGGGGACGGGACGCAGGCGTGATCCCACTTCCGCTGTCGACGATCGCGGAGATCACGGGAGGGACCCGGCACGGGCCGCCGGACCCGGAGGGGAGCGGCCCCGCGGGGAACGGTCCCGCGGGGGGCGATCCCGTGGTGACCGGTCCCGTGGTGATCGACTCCCGCGCGGTGGAGCCCGGGGCGCTGTTCGCGGCGCTGAAGGGCGAGCACGTGGACGGCCACGACTACGCCGCCGGGGCCCTCGCGGCCGGGGCGGCGGGCGTGCTCGCCCAGCGCCCGGTGGACGGCCCGTGCGTGGTCGTCGACGACGTCCAGGAGGCGCTCGGACGGCTCGCCAGGGGCGTCCTGGAGCGGCTGCCCGACGTGACCGTCGTCGCGGTCACCGGCTCGGCCGGCAAGACCTCCACCAAGGACCTCATCGGGCAGGTGCTGAGCGGCGCGGGCCCGACGGTCTACCCGCCCGGCTCGTTCAACAACGAGATCGGGCTGCCGCTCACCGTGCTGCGCGCCGACGCCGCGACCCGGCACCTCGTCCTGGAGATGGGCGCCCGCGGCATCGGCCACATCGCCTACCTGACCGGGATCGCGCGCCCTGACGTCGGCGTCGTGCTGAACGTCGGCACCGCGCACGTGGGCGAGTTCGGCAGCCGGGAGAACATCGCCCTGGCCAAGGGCGAGATCGTGGAGGCGGTGCCGGAGGGCGGGACCGCCGTCCTCAACGCCGACGACCCGCTGGTCAGCGCGATGGCGTCCCGCACCCGCGGTGAGGTCGTCACGTTCGGCCGCTCGCCGGGCGCCGCGGTCCGCGCCGAGGACGAGACGCTCGACGACCAGGGCCGGGCGAGCTTCACCCTCGTCACGCCGGAGGGCTCGGCGCCGGTCGCGCTGCGCCTGCACGGCTCGCACGCCGTCCCGAACGCGCTGGCCGCGGCCGCCGCCGCGCGCGCGGCCGGGCTCGGCGCCGGGGCGGTCGCCGAGGCGCTGTCGGCGGCCGTGCCGGTCAGCCGGTGGCGGATGGAGGTCACCGAGCGGGCCGACGGGGTGACCGTGGTGAACGACGCCTACAACGCCAACCCCGACTCGACCCGCGCCGCGATCGACGTGCTGGTCCATCTGGCCCGGGGCCGCCGCGCCTACGCGGTCCTGGGCGAGATGGCCGAACTTGGTGACTCGTCCATGGCGGAACATGCCAGGATCGGGCAGCATGTCGCGCGCAGCGGGATCGCCGGGCTCGTGGTGGTCGGCGCGAACGCGGCGGCGATGGCCGAAGGGGCCGGGCAGGTGGCGTCATGGACGGGAGAGTGCGTACAGGTGGATGACGTCGGCGCGGCGGTGACCGTGCTCAGGGAGCGGCTCGCGCCGCGGGACGTCGTGCTGGTGAAGGGCTCCCGCGTGGCCGGCCTGGAACGGGTGGCCGAGGCGATCCTCGCGGAGGACGGCCGATGACCAACATCATCATCGCCGCGGGGATCGCGCTGGTCTTCGTGATGGTCGGCACGCCGGTGTGGATCCGCATCGTCAACCGGCTCGGCTACGGCCAGATGATCCGCGACGAGGGCCCCGAGGCCCATCTGAACAAGCGCGGCACCCCCACCATGGGCGGGACGGTCTTCATCGTCGGCTCGCTCGTCGGCTACGCGGCCGCGCACCTGTTCACCGGGGAGGCGCCCACCATCTCGGGCCTCCTCGTGCTGTTCCTGATGACGGGCCTCGGCCTCGTCGGGTTCGTGGACGACTACATCAAGGTGTTCAAGCAGCGCAGCCTCGGCCTGCGCAGCGGCGCCAAGATGATCGGCATCGTCCTCGTCGGCGTCGTGTTCGCCGTCGCGTCGCTGAACTTCCCCAACGGCTACGACGTCACCCCCGCCGACCCCCACCTGTCCTTCCTGCGCGACTTCGGCCCCTCGATCGGCCCGTACCTGTTCGTGGTGTGGGCGCTGCTGCTCATCGCGGCCATGTCCAACGGCGTGAACCTTACCGACGGCCTCGACGGCCTCGCGGCGGGCCCGGCCGGCATGGTGCTGGCCGCCTACGTCATCATCGGCAACTGGCAGCTGCGCAACAGCTGCGCCGCCGCCCTGGCCCCCAACTGCTACAGCGTCCGCGACCCCCTCGACCTCGCGGTGGTCGCCGCGGCCGTGCTCGGCGGCGTGTTCGGGTTCCTGTGGTGGAACGCCCCGCCCGCGAAGATCTTCATGGGCGACACCGGCTCGCTGGCCCTCGGCGGCGTGCTGGTCGGCCTGGCGATCCTCACCCGCACCCAGCTGCTCCTGGCCATCCTGTGCGGGCTGATCGTGATGATCACGCTGTCGGTGATCATCCAGGTCGGCGGGTTCAAGATGACCGGGAAACGCGTGTTCAAGATGGCGCCGCTGCAGCACCACTTCGAGCTGTCCGGCTGGGCCGAGACCACGATCGTCGTGCGCTTCTGGCTGATGTCCGCGACGTTCGTCGCGATCGGCATCGGCCTGTTCTACCTGGAATGGATGCCGAAGAAGTGACCGAGCGCTCCTGGGACGGCCGGCTCGGGGACGGCCTGAGCGTGTGCGTGGCCGGGCTCGGCGTGTCCGGCCGCGCCGCCGCCCGCGTCCTGGCCGCGCGCGGCGCCCGCGTCACCATCGTGGACGCCCGCGACGGCGAGGAGCAGCGCGGGCACGCCGCCGAACTGGAGGCGTCCGGGGTGGCGGTCCGGCTCGGCGACGGCGAGTCCCTCCCGGCGGGCACCGGCCTCGTCGTGACCTCGCCGGGCTGGCGGCCGGACGCACCGCTGCTCGCCGCGGCCGCCGCGGCCGGGATCGAGATCATCGGCGAGGTGGAGCTGGCGTGGCGGCTGCGGCCGGAAGGCGCGGCGCCCTGGCTCGCCATCACCGGGACGGACGGCAAGACCACCGTCGTGCGGATGCTGGCCTGCATGCTCACCGCCGCAGGGCACAAGGCCCTCGCGGTCGGGAATGTCGGGACGCCGATCGTCGAGGCGGTCACAGGTCTTGCCGGGGGGTCTGGGGGGTCGTCCCCCCAGAAGGCACACGAGGATCATGATGTGCTGGCGGTGGAGCTTTCGAGCTACCAGCTGCACTGGTCGAGCTCTGTCGCCCCCTACGCGTCCGCGGTGCTGAACGTCGCGCCCGACCACCTCGACTGGCACGGCTCCATGGACGCCTACGTCGGCGCCAAGGCCAAGATCTTCGCGCCGGGCTGCGTCGCCGTCTACAACGCCGACGACGACACCTCCGCGGCGCTCGCCGAGCGCGCCGAGGGCGTCGCCCGGCGGGTCGGCTTCACCCTCCGGGTGCCGCGCCCCGGCGAGCTCGGCGTCGTGGAGGAGCTGCTGGTCGACCGGGCCTTCACCGGCGACCCCGCGAGCCAGGCCGCCGAACTGGCCGCGCTCGGCGACGTGCGGCCGTTCGCCCCGCACAACGTCGCCAACGCCCTCGCCGCCGCCGGGCTGGCCCGCGCGTTCGGGGTGCCGCCCGAGGCGGTCCGCGAGGGGCTGCGGGCGTTCGTCCCCGACCCGCACCGCATCCAGCACGTCGCCGACATCGCGGGCGTCGCCTACGTCAACGACTCCAAGGCGACCCAGCCGCACGCCGCCGCCGCGTCCCTCGCCGCCTACGAGAGCGTCGTGTGGATCGCCGGCGGCCTCCTCAAGGGCCTGGACGTCGACGACCTGGTGCGTTCGTGCGCCGGGCGGCTGCGCGGCGTCGTGCTGATGGGACGCGACCGGCACCGGATCGCCGAGGCACTCGCGCGACACGCCCCGGATGTCCCTGTCGTGGACGTCCCCGACACCGACACTGGGGCCATGGACCGCGTCGTCGCCCACGCCTCCGGCCTCGCCCGCCCCGGGGACACCGTGCTACTCGCGCCCGTCGGGGCGTCCTTCGACATGTTCGCCAACTATCCCGCCCGCGGGGACGCCTTCATCGCGGCGGTCGAGCGACTCTCCAAGGACGCCGGGTAACGATGACCACCGCGGCCGAGGAGGACGGAACCGCCCGGCGTCCGGGGCCACGGGAGCAGGTGGTCGCCGCGGTCGGGCTGCTCGACCGGCCCCTCACCTCCTACTACCTGGTGCTGGGCTGCTCGGTGATGCTGCTCGCGCTCGGCCTGACGATGGTGCTGTCGGCCTCCAGCGTGAAGCAGCTCCAGGCGACCGGCTCGGCGTACACGCTGTTCCAGAAGCAGGCCATGTGGGTCGCGATCGGGCTGCCCGGCATGTGGGTGGCGTCCCGGCTGCCGGTGAAGACGTTCCGCGCGCTGGCCTACCCGCTGCTGCTGCTGTCGGTCGTCGCCCTCGCGATGGTGCTGATCCCCGGGCTCGGGCGCAGCGCGGGCGGCGCGACCCGGTGGGTCGCCCTCGGCCCGGTGCAGATCCAGCCGTCGGAGCTCGCCAAGCTCGGTCTGGTGCTGTGGGGCGCCGACCTGCTGGCCCGCAAGGACCGGCTCGGCCAGCTCACCGAGTGGCGGCCCCTGCTGGTGCCGCTGATGCCGGGCGCCGGTGTGCTCGTCCTGCTGGTGATGCTGGGCAGCGACCTCGGCACCACCCTGGTGCTCCTGACGATCTTCCTGGCGCTGCTGTGGGCCGTCGGCGCGCCCGGGCGGCTGTTCGTCGGCATCGCGGGGCTCGTGGCCCTGCTCGTGTCGATCCTCGTCGTCGTCGAGCCGTACCGGATGCAGCGGCTCACCGGGTTCCTCGACCCGTCCGGCAACCAGCTCACCACCAACTACCAGGGCACGCAGGGCCTGTTCGCGCTGGCCTCGGGCGGCGTGTTCGGCACGGGCCTCGGCGAGGGCCGCGCCAAGTGGGACTACCTCCCGCACGCCGAGACCGACTTCATCTTCGCGATCGTGGGGGAGGAGTTCGGCCTGGTCGGCACCCTCGTGGTCCTCTGCCTGTTCGGCCTGCTCGCCTACGCCGGCCTGCGGATCGCCAAGCGGGTCAAGGACCCGTTCACCCGGCTCGCCGCCGCGGGGGCCACGGCGTGGCTGGTGGTCCAGGCGATCGTGAACATCGGCGCCGTCATCCGCGTCCTGCCCATCACGGGGATCCCGCTCCCGCTGGTGTCCTACGGGGGTTCGGCGCTCATTCCGACCCTCTTCGCGCTCGGCATGCTGCTCGCGTTCGCCAAGCGCGAGCCCGGCGCGCGGCAAGCACTCTCCGCACGGGGTCCCGGACCGGTCGTGAGGGCTCTAAGCTGGCTGGGTCTGGCACGGCGTTGAAATCCCCCCTTCACCACACGCTGAGGAGTTGTCAACGGACATGAGGGTTGTCCTGGCCGGCGGCGGCACCGCCGGACACATCGAGCCCGCCCTGGCGCTCGCTGACGCGTTGCGCCGCAACGACCCGAACACCGGGATCGTCTGCCTCGGGACCGAGCGGGGCCTGGAGACCCGGCTCGTCCCGCAGCGGGGCTACGAGCTCGCCCTGATCCCGCCGGTGCCGCTGCCGCGGACGCTGACCCCGCAGCTGCTGTCGGTGCCCGGGCGGCTGCGCGGGGCGATCAACGCGGCCGCCTCCGTCCTCGACCAGGCCCAGGCCGACATCCTGGTCGGCTTCGGCGGCTACGTCGCCACCCCGGGCTACCTCGCGGCGCGCAAGCGCAAGGTCCCGATCATCGTGCACGAGGCCAACCCGAAGCCCGGCCTGGCCAACAAGCTCGGCGCCCGCTTCACCGAGCACGTCGCGGTCTCGCACGCCGACTCGCCGCTGCCGAACGCCCGGTTCGTCGGGATCCCGCTGCGCCGGGAGATCGCGACGCTGGACCGGCTCGCGATGGGCGACAAGGCCCGCTCCTACTTCGGGCTGCTCCCCGACCTGCCCACGCTGCTGATCTTCGGCGGCTCGCAGGGCGCCCGCTCGCTGAACCAGGCCGCCGTGGCCGCCGCGCCGTACTTCCGGCAGGCGGGCATCCAGGTGCTGCACATCGTCGGGCCGAAGAACACCGAGGAGCCCGAGCCCGCGGCCGGCGGCCCGGAGTACGTCACGATCCCCTACTGCGACCGGATGGACCTCGCCTACGCCGCCGCCGACATGGCGATGTGCCGGGCGGGCGCGATGACCTGCGCCGAGCTGGCCGCGGTCGCGCTGCCCGCGGTGTACGTCCCGCTCCCGATCGGCAACGGCGAGCAGCGGCTGAACGCCGAGCCGATCGTCGCGGCGGGCGGCGGCATGCTGGTCGACAACGCCGAGCTGTCGCCGGACTGGATCGCGCGGAACCTCCTGCCGGTGCTGGCCGACCCGGCCCGCGTCGCGCACATGTCGGAGGCCGCCGGCCGGATGGGCCGCCGCGACGCCGACGTCGCGCTCGCCCAGATGGTCTACGAGGTGGTCCGCTCCGCGGGCGCCGCCCGATGAGCCTGATCGACCCGGGGGAGGTGGTCCCGGCCGCCGAGCTCGGCCGGGTCCACTTCATCGCGATCGGGGGCGCCGGGATGTCCGGCGTCGCGCGCATCATGCTCCGGCGCGGCATCGCCGTGTCCGGCAGCGACGCCCGCGACTCCGAGCTGCTCGCGCAGCTCGGCGACCTCGGAGCCAAGGTCTTCGTGGGGCACGACGCCGCGCACGTGGGCGACGCCGACACCGTCGTGGTCTCCACGGCGATCCGCGACACCAACCCCGAGCTGGTCGCCGCCCGCGAGCGGGGCCTGCGCGTCCTGCACCGCTCGGCCGCGCTCGCCTCGCTGATGGCGGGCCGCCGGGCGGTCGCGGTCGCCGGCACGCACGGCAAGACCACCACCACCTCGATGCTGACGGTGGCGCTCCAGCACGCCGGCGCCGACCCGTCCTACTGCATCGGCGGGCAGCTCGTCACCACCGGCCTCGGCGCCGACGAGGGCACCGGCGACGTGTTCGTCGCGGAGGCCGACGAGAGCGACGGCTCGTTCCTCATGTACACCCCGCGCATCGCGGTCGTCACCAACGTCGAGGCCGACCACCTCGACAACTACGGCGGCTTCGAGAAGGTCAAGGAGAACTTCGCCCGCTTCGTCGACCGGGTCGAGCCGGGCGGCACCCTCGTGGCCGGGGCCGACGACCCCGTCGCGATGGAGATGGCCGAGCTGGCGCGGGCCCGCGGCCTGACCGTGCTGACCTACGGGGAGGCCGAGGGCGCCGACCTGCGCGTGACCGGTTTCACCCCGCGCGGACTCGGCTCCCGCTTCGAGATCGAGGGCGGCGGGGAGTTCACGCTCGGCGTGCCGGGGCGGCACAACGCGCTCAACGCCGCCGCCGTCATCGCGGTCACGCGGTCCCTCGGCCTCGACGACGCCCCGGTGCGCGACGGCCTCGCCGCGTTCGGCGGGGCGATGCGGCGCCTGGAGCGCAAGGGCGAGGCGGGCGGCGTCGAGGTCTTCGACAGCTACGCCCACCACCCGACCGAGCTGACCGCCGACCTGGACGCCACCCGCGACTACCTCGGCGAGAAGGCCGCGGCCTCGGGCGCGCGGGGCCGCATCGTCGCGGTGTTCCAGCCGCACCTGTACAGCCGCACCCGGTTCTTCGCCGCCGAGTTCGGCGCCGCGCTCGGCCTCGCCGACGTCGCGGTCGTCCTGGACGTCTACGGCGCCCGCGAGGACCCGGAGCCCGGCGTGACGGGCGCGCTGGTCGCCGACGCCGTCCCGGCAGGCACCGAGACCGTGTACGCGCCCGAGCGGGACGAGGTGCCCGGCATCGCGGCGTCGCTCGCCCGCCCCGGCGACGTCGTCATCACGCTGGGCGCCGGGGACGTGACGCAGCTCGGCCCGCTCGTCCTGGAACGCCTCGCCGGGGCGTAGGGCTGGGCGGGTGTGAGTCTTGTCGCGTCGTAGCGCGTGCCGGGGGAGGGGCGCCCGTCGTGGGACGGGGCGTGACACGCCGCCGCCCGCGCGGTCGGCCGCGGAAGCGTGGATCACTGCCAGGCTTGGGTCATGACCGAGGCGCAGACGGGCCGCCGCGGGTCGCCGGAGCCGGACACGGAGCCTGATACGGAACCGGTTCCGGAGACGGATGCCGCGGCGCCGGACGAGCGCGGCCGAGCGAACCGCTGGAAGGTGGTGTTCGTCACCCTTCTGGTGGTCGGAGCGCTCGGCGCGGTGTCCTGGGTCCTGCTCGGATCGAGACTGCTGGTGGTACGGCACGTGGAGGTGACGGGCACCCGGATCGCCTCCGCCGACCAGGTGGTGGCCGCGGCGGGGATCGACCTCGGCACGCCGATGGTCCGGCTCAGGACCGGCGCCGTCCAGGACCGGGTCGAGCGGCTCCGCGAGGTCGAGTCGGCGGCGATCGAGCGGCACTGGCCGGGGACGGTGCGGATCGTCGTCCGGGAGCGCCGGCCGGTGGCGGTGTTCCGCGGCGGAGGCCGCTACCACCTGCTCGACCGGCACGGGGTGACCGTCGCCGACGAGAAGTCGCGCCCGGCGGGGCTGCCCACGCTCACGGTCGCCTCGCCCGGACCGTCCGACCAGGCCACCCTGGCCGCGCTCACCGTGCTGTCCGGCCTGCCCGAGCGCATCAGCGGCGGCCTGACCGAGGTGGAGGCCGCCGGCCCGGAGGCGGTGACCCTCTACATGAAGGGCGGCCAGACGGTGGTGTGGGGCGCGGCGGAACGGGCAGACGAGAAGATCAGGTTGCTGGACGCCGTGCGGCGGACGGCGGCCGGGCGCGCCGTCCGCACCGTCGACATCAGCTCGCCCGAGGTCCTCAAGACGCAGTGATGGGACGAGCATGCCGGGAGAGGCGGACGGGTCGCGTGACCGGGCGCGTGACCGGGTGGAGGCGGGCAGGTCGCGACACGCCGGGGGAGTTCGGGGGAGGTTAGTTGACCCTGGCGGTAAGGCCGCCCTACTGTCCGTATCAGTCCTCAGGTTGACATAACTGTAAGCCTCAAGTTGAGGGTGAGGGTTTACCTCACCCCTTCGCACAGCTCCACCACACAGCTCCAGTACACAGCTCCACTACTCAGCTCGAAGACACAGCTCGGAAAACAGGTCGGGAACACCGCGGCGGCACGGTCGGCAGACCGGTCAGGGCGGTCGGAGAGAGCGGAAAGGCCCCTCGTCGTGGCAGCACCGCAGAATTACCTCGCGGTCATCAAGGTCGTCGGCATCGGCGGCGGCGGCGTCAACGCCGTCAACCGGATGATCGAAGAGGGACTCAAGGGCGTCGAGTTCATCGCGATCAACACGGACGCCCAGGCGCTGCTGATGAGTGACGCCGACGTGAAACTGGACGTGGGCCGCGAGCTCACCCGGGGCCTCGGGGCCGGAGCCAACCCCGACGTCGGCCGCAAGGCCGCCGAGGACCACCGGGAGGAGATCGAGGAGGTCCTCAAGGGCGCCGACATGGTGTTCGTCACCGCGGGAGAGGGCGGCGGCACCGGCACCGGCGGCGCGCCCGTGGTCGCCAACATCGCCCGCTCGCTCGGCGCCCTGACGATCGGCGTGGTCACCCGCCCGTTCAGCTTCGAGGGCAAGCGCCGCGCCATGCAGGCCGAGGCCGGCATCGAGACGCTGCGCGACGAGGTCGACACCCTCATCGTCATCCCGAACGACCGGCTGCTGTCGATCTCCGACCGGCAGGTCAGCGTGCTGGACGCCTTCAAGGCCGCCGACCAGGTGCTGCTGTCCGGTGTCCAGGGCATCACCGACCTGATCACCACGCCGGGCCTGATCAACCTCGACTTCGCCGACGTCAAGTCCGTGATGTCCGGCGCCGGCTCGGCGCTCATGGGCATCGGCTCGGCGCGCGGCGACGACCGCTCGGTCGCCGCCGCCGAGATGGCGATCTCCAGCCCGCTGCTGGAGGCCAGCATCGACGGCGCGCACGGCGTCCTGCTGTCCATCTCCGGCGGTTCCGACCTGGGGCTGTTCGAGATCAACGAGGCGGCGCAGCTGGTGTCCAACGCGGCCGCCCCCGACGCCAACATCATCTTCGGCGCGGTCATCGACGACGCGCTCGGCGACGAGGTCCGGGTCACGGTGATCGCGGCGGGTTTCGACGAGGGGCGCCCTAGCAAGCCGGTCCCCGAACCGGAGAGCAAGCGGCTGCCCCCGCCCCCGCGTCCCGTCCCGCCGCCCGCGTCCCCGCCGAACCCGATCCCCAGCCGGGTCGGGCGGTCCGAGCCGCCGGCGGCGCAGCCGTCCGCGCAGCAGCAGTCGGTGGCGCAGGCCGCCGCCGCGCCGCCGCCTCCCGCCCCCGCGCAGCAGCGCCCCGAGGGCGACCGGGCGCAGCAGCCCGCGCGGAGCCAGGACGACCGGCCCGCCGGACGGGGCGAGCAGTCCCGGTCCGAGGGCGCGGCGTCCGGCCAGCCGGGTCCGCCGGCCGAGCGGGACGCCGGCTCGTCCGGCGGCGAGTCCGGCGGATCGCGCGCCCCCGCACCGCGCCAGCCCGCCGAGCAGCCCTCGCCCCGCGTGCACGCCGGGGAGAACGACGGCGGCCCCGCCTCCGGGCAGCGCCGCCGTCCCGTGGTGTTCGACGAGGACGACGACCTCGACGTCCCCGACTTCCTGAAGTGATCACCCCCGTCGCCCTGGGCGACGGCGTCGGCGCCGGCTTCACCGGCCGGACCGGCGGCGTGAGCGGGCCCCCCTACGACTCCCTGAACCTCGGCGGTGCGGTCGGCGACGACCCCGCCGCCGTCCTGGACAACCGGCGCCGCGCCGCCGCGGCCCTCGGCGCCGACCCCGAGCGGATCGTCTTCATGCGGCAGGTGCACGGCGCCGAGGTCGTGTTCGCCGACTCGACCGACCTCCCGGACCCGGTCGACGCGGTCGTCACGACCGTCCCCGGCCTCGCCCTCGCCGTCCTCGTCGCCGACTGCGCGCCCGTCCTGGTGGCCGACGCCGCCGCCGGGGTCGTCGGCGCCGCCCACTCCGGCCGTCCCGGGACGGCCGCCGGGGTCGTCCCCGCACTGGTGAAGGCGATGTGCGAGCGCGGCGCCGACCCCGCCCGGATGACGGCGGCGATCGGGCCCGCCGCGTGCGGGCGCTGCTACGAGGTCCCCGAGTCGATGCGGGACGAGGTCGCCGCCACCGTCCCCGCCGCGTACGCCACCACGTCCAAGGGCACCCCCGGCCTCGACATCCGCGCCGGCGTCGCCGAGCAGCTCGCCTCCGCGGGCGTGCCCCGCGTGACCGCCGACGCCCGCTGCACGATCGAGGACCCGGGCCTCTTCTCCTACCGCCGCGAGGGGCGCACCGGCCGCTTCGCCGGATTTGTCTGGCTCAAGGAACGCACGTGACCGACCGGGACCGCACCGCCGACGGGACGAACGCCCCCGGTGGGGAGAACGGGGACGCCGCCGCCGAGCGGCGCGCCGAGATCGCCGAGGGCCTCGCCGCCGTCCGGAAGCGCATCGCCGCCGCGTGCGCCGCCGCCGGCCGGGACGAGGGCGAGATCACGCTGATCGCGGTGACCAAGACGTTCCCCGCGTCCGACGTGCGGCTGCTGGCCGGGCTGGGCGTCACCGAGGTCGGGGAGAACCGCGACCAGGAGGCCCGGCCCAAGGCCGCCGAATGCGCCGACCTCCCCCTCACCTGGCACTTCGTCGGGCGGCTCCAGACCAACAAGGCGCGCGCGGTGGCCGGCTACGCCGACGTCGTGCACTCCGTCGACCGCTCCCGGCTGGTCGGCGCCCTCGCGGACGGCGCCGCCCGCACCGGCCGCACGCTCCGCTGCCTCGTGCAGGTCTCGCTGGACGAGGCGGGGAAGCGGGGCGAGGTGGGGGAGCGGGGCGGGGCCGTACCGGGCGACGTGCCCGGCCTGGCCGACGAGATCGCCGCCGCCCCCGGCCTGGAGCTCGGCGGAGTGATGGCCGTCGCGCCCCTCGGGGCGGACCCGCTGCCGGCGTTCGCCCGGCTCGCGGAGACGGCGGAGCTGCTGAGGCGGAACCATCCGGACGCCCGGATCGTCAGTGCGGGTATGAGCGGCGATCTGGAGCAGGCGATCGCGTGCGGCGCGACACACCTGCGGATCGGTACGGCGTTGCTCGGCGGCCGACAGGCAATCGTCAGGTAATGTCCCCCCAGTGGTACCTGCCCGAACGCAGGACGCCACGACGGAACAGTCCAATGGCGGGGCCGGACGCGCCCGGCGCCGCGGCCACAGGACACGGAGGGACGTATGGCCAGCGCGATGCGCAAGATGGCGGTCTACCTCGGCCTTGTGGAGGACGACCGTTACGACGACAAGTACGGCGACTACGACGAGTACGAGGTCTACGACGAGGAGACCGACACCGGGCAGGGCCGCCGTCGCGAGGACGAATCCGGCGGTCAGCTTACCCGAGCCGAAGAGGCGGCGGACCGCGATCGCGACCATCACGCCGCGTCGACCATCGAACGACGGTCCGTGGCGCTCTACGAGTCCGGTACCACCGACCTTGCGCGTATCACTACGCTGCATCCGAGGACCTACAACGAGGCCAGGACGATCGGGGAGCACTTCCGGGAGGGCACGCCGGTGATCATGAATCTGACCGAGATGGTCGACAGCGACGCCAAGCGTCTGGTCGACTTCGCGGCAGGTCTCGTGTTCGGCCTCCATGGCAGCATCGAGCGTGTTACCAACAAGGTGTTCCTGCTGTCGCCCGTCAACGTCGAGGTGACGGCGGAGGACAAGGCCCGGATGGCAGAACGAGGGTTCTTCAACCAAAGCTGAGAGTCGCATGCGAGAGTATTCGTGAACATCGTTGGATCCGTCCTGCAGGGCATCCTGTACCTGTACCTCCTGCTCCTGATCGGCAGGCTGATCCTGGAGGTCCTGCAGTCGTTCGCTCGGCAATGGAAGCCGACCGGGGTGGTGCTGGTGATCGCTGAGGCGACCTACACGGTCACCGATCCGCCGCTGAAGCTGCTCAGGCGCTTCATCCCGCCCATCCGGCTGGGTAGCGTTGCCCTGGACCTCAGCTTCATGGTCCTCGTCCTTGTGGTCTGGGTCCTGATCGCCATCGTCGGCTCCATATTCGGCGGAGGTTAGGTCGATCGGATACCGTCCTTCGGGGACAGACTCCAAGCGCGCCAAGGAGACGAGAACATGCCGCTGACACCCGCCGATGTGCGGAACAAGCAGTTCAGTACCACCAGGCTGAGGCCGGGGTACGACGAGGAGGAGGTGGACGCCTTCCTCGACGAGGTCGAGGCAGAGCTCGACCGCCTCATCCAGGAGAACGAGGAGCTGCGGGCCAAGCTGGCCGAGTGCCTGCGCGGCAAGGTTCCCGCCATGGCCGCTCCCATCGTGGAGCCCAAGCCGGACGTCCAGAAGATCCCCGAGCCGCCCCGCCCGGAGCCGCAGCCGCAGCCCGAGCCGGAGCCCGTCCTCGGCGGTCTCGGCAGCATGTCCCCCGCCCCCTCCGGCGAGGACAACATGGACACCGCGGCCCGCGTGCTCGCGCTCGCCCAGCAGACCGCCGACCAGGCGATCGCCGACGCCCGGCGCGAGGCCGACGAGACGCTCGGCCGCGCCCGCCGCGAGGCCGAGGAGATCCTCGGCAAGGCCCGCCGGCAGGCCGACCAGATCGTCAGCGAGGCCCGCTCCCGCGCCGAGGCCCTCGACCGCGACGCGCAGGAGCGGCACCGCCAGGTCATGGGCTCGCTCGTGCAGCAGCGCGAGGAGCTCGAGCGCGAGGTCGACAACCTGCGCGCCTTCGAGCGCGAGTACCGCAGCCGCCTGAAGGTGTACCTGGAGGGCCAGCTGCGCGACCTGGAGGCGGGCAGCACCGAGACGGGCGCGTTCGCCGCCGTCCCGGGAGCGGCGCCCTCGCAGGCGCAGCAGAACCCGCAGGCGAGTCCGCAGACGGGCCCGCAGAACGCCCTGCCCCACGCCGACAACCGCAACGGCGCCCCCGCGCCGGCGCCGGGCACGTTCCCCGCGCCCGAGCACACGCAGCAGGTGCAGCACTCGGCGACGGGCGCTTTCCACTCCGGCGGCGACAACCCGCCGCACGACAGGCGCTGACACGGACGCCACAGGCGATAGTGTCGTTCCGATCGCCGCGCCGGGGATGGCGCGCCGCCATCCCCGCGGCGCCGGGCGGCCGTGCCCCGGGCCGGCCGCCGGCCCTCCCGCGCGGCCCGGAGCCCAGCGATCTGAACGAGTGGGAGTGACCCTGTGATCATCCTGAGTGGCGTTCTCGTGGTGGTGGCGATCGCCCTGCTGGTAGCGGGAATCGTCGCGGGCAACGGAGACAGCGCCCAGGTCTTCGGCCTGGACGCCCTGGTGGTGATCTACATATCGATCGCCGTCAGCATCGTCTCCGCGGTGTGCCTGTCCATCGGGGTGTTCCTGCGGCGCAAGGAGCTGTTCGGCCCGGGCGCCTCGCCGGTCCCCGCCCGCCCCAGTAAGAGGGCGCAGAAGGCCAAGAAGGACAAGCGCGACAAGCAGGACAGTCGCAAGAAGGGCGCCCCCGCGGCGCCCGCACCGGCCGGCGCCGACGGCGCTCCGGAGGCCAAGTCCCCGGCCGTCCCCGCCGACGACGAGGTCGAGATCCCCGCCCCGGCCGTCGACGTCCCCGACGACGCGCTGGTGTTCGTCGTCCGCGGCCGCAAGCGCTACCACCTCGACACCTGCCGGCAGCTCGCCGGCCGGGAGACCGAGGAGCTCACCTACGCCGAGGCCAGGGAAGAGGGCTTCAGCCCCTGCACCGCCTGCCTGCCCGACACCGCACTGGCGGCGCGCGCCGCGGCGTCGGCACCCACGGCTCCCGTGGGCAAGGCGGCCGGGACCGGACCCGCGACCCGCGAGCCCGGCGCGGCGGAACGACCCGAGGGCGGCCTCGCCGGCCTCGCCAAACCCGCCCCCACCTCGTTCGACAAGCCCTCCTCCTTCGACAAGCCGGGGGCGTTCGACGAACCCTCCTCGTTCGACGAGCCCGGTGCCTTCGACGAGCCCGGTGCCTTCGACGAGCCCGGTGCCTTCGACGAGCCCGGTGCTTTCGACGAGCCCGGTGCCTTCGACAAGCCCAGTGCCTTCGACAAGCCGGGCGCGTTCGACAAGACGGCCGAGATCCCGCGCGCGGGCGAGCCCGCCGAGGGGCCCGAGGGCGAGAGCGCCGACACCGAGCGCGAGGAGAGGGACGCCCCGAAGCGGGCCACGGCGGGTCCCACCCTCACCGACATGCCCGTCGCGGGCCTGTTCGGGTCCCGCGACACCGCCGCGGAGGCGCCCACGGCCGCGGAGAAGGCCGAACCCGCCGGCGCCGGAGCCGACGACCGGCACGCCCCCGAACGGGACGCTGAGAGCGAATCGGCGGCGCCGGACGTCACCGCCGACATCGGCGCCGCGCCGTTCGGCGGCTCCGACACCGAGGACGCGCCCGCGCCGGAGCCCGAGCCGTCCGCCACCGCCGGGCCGGACGATGCCGGCGACGACGGCCCCCAGGTCCGCATCCTGAGCGGCACCAAGCGCTACCACCGCGTCGACTGCGCCCTCATCGAGGACATCGGTGACGAGGCCGACGACCTGGAGTCCCTGTCGCGCGCGGAGGCCAAGGCCCGGGGCTGCACGCCCTGCCTGGTCTGCCAGCCCGACCGCGAGCACGCCCGCGACTGACGCCGGCACGCTTCCCGGGCGGCCGGAGCCGCCCGGGTTCAGCGGCCGCGGTGCCGTTCGTCGCGCAGCTCCCGGAGGCGGTCGCGCCGCGCGTCCCGCATCTCCTCGCGCCGCTCGCGGTGCAGCCGCCGCATCTCGTCGTGGTGCTCGCGGTGCAGTTCGCGATGGTGCCGGTGCCGGTCGCGGCCGCGCTTCTCGCCCGCGGCGCGGCGCTCCACCGAGACGCCGCCGAACAGCAGCATCCCGGTCAGCCGTATGACGGGCGCGTCCGGGTCGACGGTGTCGTCCTCCGGCAGGTCGGTGCCCCCGAAGACCGCGAAGTTGGAGCCGACGACCCGCACGCCCGGCGGCACGACGACGTTCACGCCGCCGAACACGCACGTCACGTTGAGGGTCACCTCGCCCTTGCTGAGGACCGCCTGGCGGAAGTCCAGCTCCGCGCCGCCGAAGACGCAGGTGACGGTGGTGGTGGGCTCGACCAGCCAGCGGCCCTTGCGCTCGACCCCGCTGAACACCGCCACGAGGTGCGGCGACTGCGGCGGGGGCGGCGCGGGCGCCTGCTCCTTGCGCAGGTCGACCCGGGGGCCCGGCGCGTGCTGCGCGGGCAGGTCGCTGAGCACGGGCTCCAGTTCGGCGTACGTCTTGGCCTTGTAGACGACGTCGATGCGCTCGGCGTGCTCCTCCGGCGTGATGCGCCCCTCGGCCAGAGCCTCGCGCAGGCGGTCGGCGACCTCGTCGCGATCGGCGTCGGACGCGCGCATGCTCGCGGGGGAGGGCCGCGCCGGCGGCTCGGACCCGGACGGCTGCTCGGGAAGATTCACGACACCATCATCGCAAACGCGATGTGTCGCGATGAACCCCATCGCGAAACTTCTCCGCCCCCGCGAAAGTTCTCCAAACCCGCGAAGCTCCTCCGGCGTGGGGGCCGGGTGGGGAGGTCTCTGCCGCGGCCGGCCCGGGTGGGCGCGGCCGCGGCAGGGGACTCACGTCCTGCGCGGGTGCTTCAGGCCTTGCGCAGGTAGTACGTGAGGCCGAGTTCCTCGTCGCGGGTGGCGGTCAGGCCCTCGGGGCGGCCCTCGGTCACCGTGGCCGCGAGGACCTCGGCGGCGACCTCGTCGCCGTGGCCGCGCAGGGCCTCGGCGAGGTCGGTGCCGGTGGCCTCCCACCACAGGTCGATGCGGTCGGTGACCTCCAGGCCCGCGGCCTTGCGGCCCTCCTGGACGAGCCGGACGGCCTCCCGGACCAGGCCCGCGCGGCGCAGTTCGGGCGTGACCGTGAGGTCGAGCGCGACCGTCTCGCCGGAGGCGCTCTCGACGGCCCAGCCGCTGCGCGGGCGCTCGGTGACGATCACGTCGTCCGGGCCGAGCGGCACCGCGCCGAGACCCTCGGCCGCCACCTCGGCGGACCCCGCCCGCAGCGCCTGGACGAGGCCGGCCGGGTCGGCGGAGGTGATCGCCTTGGCCACCTTCGGGGTGTCCTTGGCGTACCGCTTGCCGAGCTCCCGGAAGTTGGGCTTGACCTCGTACTCGACCAGGTCGCCGCCGATCGAGGACAGCTCCTCGAAGCCCAGCACGTTCAGCTCCTCGGAGATCTGCGCGCGGAGCTGCTCGGGCAGCGCGGACCAGCCGGGGGCGCCGACGAGGGCGCGGCCGAGGGGCTGGCGGGTCCGCACGCCGCTCGCGGCCCGCGCGGAGCGGCCGAGCTCGACCAGCCGGCGGACGAGCGCCATCCGCTCGGTCAGCTCCTCGTCGAGGAGGCCCTCGTCCACGGTCGGCCAGTCGGTGAGGTGCACCGACTCCGGCGCGTCCTCGGGGCGGATGACGTCCCAGACGTGGTCGGTGATGAACGGGACGATCGGCGCCATCAGCCGGGTGAGGGTCTCCAGGCACTCGTAGAGCGTCGCGAACGCGGACGAGCCCTCGGGCGTCTCCGGGCCCTCCCAGAAGCGCCGCCGGGAGCGCCGCACGTACCAGTTGGAAAGGTCGTCCACGAACTGCGAGAGCCGCCGTCCCGCGCGGGCGGTGTCGAACTCCTCAAGCGCGGCGTCGACCTCGCGGACGGTGCGGTGCAGCTCGGCGAGCGCCCAGCGGTCGAGGAGCGGCCGGTCGGCCGGGGCCGGGGCCTCGGACAGCCGGTCGGGCGTCCAAGCGCGCCCCTGCGCCTGCGCCGCGTTCGCGTACAGGACGAAGAAGGACGCGGTGTTCCAGTAGGTCAGCAGGACCTTGCGGACGATCTCCTCGAGGGCGCCGTGCCCGACGCGGCGGGACGCCCACGGCAGTCCGCTCGCGGCCATGAACCAGCGCACCGCGTCGGCGCCGTGCTGATCCATCAGCGGGATGGGCCGCAGCACGTTGCCGAGGTGCTTGCTCATCTTGCGGCCGTCCTCGGCGAGGATCAGGCCGAGGCACACGACGTTCTCGTAGGACGAGCGGTCGAACACCAGCGTCCCGACGGCCATGAGCGAGTAGAACCATCCGCGGGTCTGGTCCTGGGCCTCGCAGATGTACTGGGCCGGGTAGGCGTCCTCGAAGACCTCGTTGTTGCGGTAGGGCGCGCCCCACTGCGCGAACGGCATCGACCCGGAGTCGTACCAGGCGTCGATGACGTCGGGTACGCGGCGCGCCTCCGCCCCGCACTGGGTGCACGGGAACACGACGTCGTCCACGTACGGGCGGTGCGGGTCGAGCGCGGAGAGGTCCTCGCCCGCCAGGTCGCCCAGCTCCTTGAGCGACCCGACGCAGGTGACGTGCTGCTCGTCCTCGCCGCAGACCCACAGGGGCAGGGGCGTGCCCCAGTAGCGGCTGCGGGACAGCGACCAGTCGACGTTGTTGCGCAGCCACTCCCCGTACCGGCCGTGCTTGACGGTCTCGGGGTACCAGTTGGTCTTCTCGTTCTCCTCCAGCAGCCGGTCCTTGATCTGCGTGGTGCGGATGTACCAGGCGGGGAGCGCGTAGTAGAGCAGCGGCGTGTGGCAGCGCCAGCAGTGCGGGTAGCTGTGGTCGAAGTGCCCGCCGCGGTACAGCAGCCCGCGCGCGCGCAGGTCGTCGGTCAGCGGCTCGTCGGCGTCCTTGAAGAACTTGTTGCCGACCAGGGGCACCTCGCGCAGGAACCTCCCGTCCGGCCCGATCGGGTTGACGATCGGCATGCCGTAGCGCTTGCAGACCGTCATGTCGTCGCCGCCGAACGCCGGCGCCTGGTGGACGAGGCCGGTGCCGTCCTCCACGGTGACGTAGTCGCCCAGGACGACGTAGTGCGCGTCGGGGATGTCGACGAGGTCGAACGGCCGCCGGTAGGTGGTCCGCTCCAGCTCGGTGCCCTGGTACGTGGCGAGCCGCTCGGCGCCCTCGCCGAGGACCTGGTCGACGAGGGGCTCGGCGACGACGAGCACTTCGTCGGAGCCCTCCGGCCGGGCCGCCACGTACGTGACGTCCGGGTGGACGGCCACGGCGGTGTTCGACACCAGCGTCCAGGGGGTCGTCGTCCAGATGAGCAGCGCGGCGCCCATCTCGGCCAGCGGACCGGACGTGACGGGCATCCGCACGTACACCGAGGGGCTGGAGACGGTCTCGTACCCGCCCGGCTGGCCCAGCTCGTGGTCGGACAGGCCGGTCCCGCAGCGGGGGCAGTACGGCGTGATGCGGAAGTCGCGGAACAGCAGGCCCTTGTCGAACACCTGCTTCAGGGACCACCAGACGGCCTCGACGTACTCGGGGTCCATTGTGCGGTAGGCCTGGTCGGTGTTGACCCAGTACCCCATCCGCTCGGTCATCTCCTCGAAGGCGTCCACGTGGCGCAGGACCGATTCGCGGCAGCGCGCGTTGAACTCCGCGACGCCGTACTCCTCGATGTCCTTCTTGCCGGTGAGGCCGAGCTCCTTCTCCACGGCGACCTCGACCGGCAGGCCGTGGCAGTCCCAGCCGGCCTTGCGCGGGACGTGGTGGCCCTTCATGGTCTTGAAGCGCGGGAAGACGTCCTTGAAGACGCGGGCCTCCACGTGGTGGACGCCCGGCATGCCGTTGGCGGTCGGGGGCCCCTCGTAGAACACCCACGGGGTCCCGGACGCGGTGCGCTCCAGCGACCGCTCGAAGACCTTGTTCTCCTGCCAGCGGCGCAGCATGTCCCGCTCCAGGGCGGGCAGATCGACCTGCGCGGGCAGCGGCCGAAAAGCTCGGCTCACGATGGCGGACCTCCGGATCGACGCGAACACGTTGACCGGAGGGACGAGGCGGCTGCCCCGCGGTACCACCCTCCTTGACCGCACCCGACGGCGCGGCCCGCTTCGTTCCAGTCTCGGCGGCCGGGTCTACTGGGCCCCTCGGCGGGGCGGTTCTTCCGGCGGCTCCGGGGTGATCAGACCGCCGGGCCCGCCCCCGGGCTCGCACCGCCCCCGGGTCGCTCATGGCTGCTTTCGGCGGCAGGTGTCCCCATCAATGCCTGCCTTGCGACTGCTGGTGCCGACTTTAACGCACGCCGGACTCCGCCTCTTCCCCTTTTCCGTCCCGGGGGGACACGGTTCCTTTGCGATCTCGTACGCCGCCCGGGAGTTTCCATGCGTTCGGCGACCGGGCATAAGCGGTCGGTAACACGGCCCAGGTTGTTTACCGTGCCCGAGAGAGGGGACCAATGCTGCCCGCACTGCCCGTCGAGGCGACCAGCGCGAGGGAGGCCGACATGGCCGGCGCGAGGAGGGGCGGGACGCCCGCCGCAAGCACGAGCCCGGGCACGGCGCGGCCGTCCCAGAGCATGCCGGTCCCGGAGGCGAGCACGGCGGGAACGAGCACCCCGGGGCCGAGCGCACCGGGGACGAGTACGGGGGAAAAGGGGACGACGAGAAAAGGCGCGTCGGGAAAGGGCGCCGCCAAGCCGGCCGCATCCAAGGCCCCCGCGAAAGGGCCTGCCGTGAAGCCGGGGAAGCCGGCGGCCGGGCGCGGACCCGCGAAGGCGGGTAAGGGCGGCGCGACGGGCAAGGGCGGGGCGGGGAAGGCCGACGGGCCGGCGCCGGACGAGCGGGAGCCGGCGCGGACGGCGGCCGCGGAGCTGCCGGTCCGCGAGGGCGAGCACCAGTGGACGCCGGGCGAGCTGGCCGAGGTGCGGGCCGGCCTGGAGGAGCAGATCGAGGCGCTGCGCAGCGAGATCGCCGCGTCCGCGAGCCAGATCGCCGAGGGCGACACCAACGACGGGGCGGGCGACGACCAGGCCGACGCGGGAGCCAAGACCTACGAGCGCGAACATGAGCTCGCGCTGGCCTACAATTCACAGGACCTGCTCGCCCAGATCGAGCGGGCCGTCCAGCGGATGGACGCCGGCACGTACGGGATCTGCGAGTCGTGCACCAGGCCGATCGGCAAGGCGCGCCTCCAGGCCTTCCCGCGTGCGACCCTGTGTGTGACATGCAAACAACGCGAGGAACGTCGCTGAGCGACTCAACGAACCCAGAGCGGCGGGCCGGGGAGACCACGGGATCTCCTCGGCCGCGCCGCGTCGGCGTGCTGGTCGCCGTGGCCCTGGCCGCGCTCGCCGCCGACATCGTGTCCAAGACCATCGTGGTGGCGACGCTTCAGGACCGCGCGCCGGTCCGGCTGCTCGGCGGGCTGCTGACGCTGCGCGAGACCCGCAACAGCGGCGCCGCGTTCTCGATCGGCACCGGCTACACCATCGTGTTCACGCTGATCGCCTGCGGGGTGGTGGTGGCGATCCTGCGGACCGCCCGCAACCTGCGCAGCGTGCCGTGGGCGATCTGCCTCGGGCTGCTGCTCGGCGGCGCGATCGGCAACCTCATCGACCGGCTGCTGCGGGCCCCGGCGCCGCTGAAGGGCCACGTCGTCGACTGGATCCAGCTGCCGCACTGGCCGGTGTTCAACCTGGCCGACTCGGCGATCGTCTGCGGCGGCGTGCTGGCCGTCCTGCTGGCGGCCCGCGGCCTCCAGGTCGACGGCACGCGCCTCAAGGACGAGACCCCGGGAACGGGCGAGACCTCCGGCAAGGACGAGACCCCCGGCACGGTCGAGACCACGGACGCGCGGGAGGCCTCCGACTCGTCGGAGGCTCCCTCCGGTGAGAGCGCCACCGGCAAGAGCGAGGCCCGAAGGGACGAGTCCGCCCGGGAGGCCGTCGACCCCGCGCCTGACGGCGGGGCCGAGGTTCCGGCGCCGGAGGAGAAGTCCTGATGGGCGACGTACGAAGCCTCCACGTGCCGGACGGCCTGGAGGGCGAGCGGGTCGACGCCGCGCTGGCGCGGCTGTTCGGGCTGTCGCGCGGCAGCGCCGCCGACATGATCGCCTCCGGTGACGTCGTGCTGGACGGCGCGCCCGTGGCCACCAAGTCCGAGCGCCTGCACGCCGGCGCCTGGCTGGAGGTCACGCTGCCGCCGCCGCCCGCCGCGCCCGCCCCGGTCGCCGAACCCGTCCCCGGGATGGGCATCCTGTTCGAGGACGACGACATCGTCGTGGTGAACAAGCCGGTCGGCGTCGCCGCCCACCCCACCACCGGCTGGACGGGCCCGACCGTCCTCGGCGGGCTGCTCGGGGCCGGGCACACGATCGCGACCAGCGGCGCGTCCGAGCGCCAGGGGATCGTGCACCGGCTCGACGCCAACACCACCGGCGCGATGGTCGTGGCGAAGAGCGAGATCGCCTACTCGCGGCTCAAGCGCGCCTTCAAGGAGCGCCGCATCGACAAGCGCTACCAGGCGCTCGTGCAGGGCCATCCCGACCCGTTCCGCGGGACGGTCGACGCCCCCATCGACCGGCACCCCTCCGGCGACGGCCGGTTCGCGGTCGTCGCGGGCGGCAAGCCGTCCGTCACCCACTACGACACCGTCGAGGCGTTCCGGGCGGCGACGCTGCTCGACATCGACCTGGAGACGGGCCGCACGCACCAGATCCGCGTCCACATGGCCGCGATCCGGCACCCGTGCGTGGGCGACATGGCCTACGGCGCCGACCCGACCCTGGCGGACCGCCTCGGCATGAGGCGGCAGTGGCTGCACGCCGTCCGGCTCGGTTTCGAGCACCCGACCAAGGGCGAGTGGGTGGAGTTCGAGAGCCCCTACCCGGACGACCTGGCCCACGCCCTGGAGATCGTCGCGGCGGAGTCCTGACCCGAGGCCGCGCGGCGGCGCCAGGGCCGGGGGCGGGGTCAGAGGCCGAGCAGGCGCAGCCCCGCCGCGACACCGGCCGCGGCGACCAGCACCACCAGGAACGGCGCGCGCAGCAGGAGCGCTGCCACGGCCGCGCCCAGACCCGCCAGCCGTGCGGCGTCGAACTCCAGGGAACGGCCGTCCGCCACCGCCTGGACGGCGATCAGCGCGGTCAGCAGCGCCACCGGGACCAGGTCGGCGAACCGGCGCACCCGCGGATCGTCCAGCAGCCGGCGCGGGGTGACGAGCCCGCCGAGCTTCAGCGCGTAGCAGCCGAGCCCGGTGGCGATCACCGCGATCCACACGCTCACGGCGCCGCCCTCCGGCCGAGCAGGGCGGGCAGCGCCGCGACGGCGGCCAGCATGACCGGCACGCCGGGCGGCAGCACCGGCGTCGCCGCCACCGCGATCACCGCCGCCGCGACGGCGACGCGGACCGCGGCCCGCCCGCTCGTGAGCCGCGGCCAGAGCAGTGCCAGGAACGCCGCCGGGCCGAGGACGTCGAGGCCCACGGCACCGGGGTCGCCGAGCCGCGCCGCGCCCGCCGCGCCCAGCAGCGTGGTGAGGTTCCACGCGAGGTAGAGGCTGATCGCGGTCGTGTAGAACCCGGCGCGGGCCGCGTCCCGGCCGCGCTGCGCGGTCGCCACGGCGGCCGTCTCGTCGATGACGACGTGCGCGGTCACGAGCCTGCGCAGCCCGCGCACGCCGAGCGTCGACGCGAGCCGCATCCCGTACAGGGCGTTGCGCCCGCCGAGCAGGACGGCGCCGAGCGTCCCGGCGACCAGGCCGCCGCCCCCGCCGACCACCCCGGCCAGCGCGAACTGGGACGCCCCCGTGAACGCCAGCAGGCTCAGCGCGCACGCCTGCGCGACCGTGAGCCCCGCCGTGACCGCCGCCGCGCCGAACGCCAGCCCGGAGACCCCCACGGCGATCCCGACGCTGAGCCCGTCGCGGACCGCCGCCGCCCGCGCGCCCTCGTCCGGCGCGTTCTCGTCCGGTGCGCTCTCGTCCCGGGCGTCCTCGGCCGGGACGCCGAGGGCGGGTGCGCTCTCCTCCGGCACGTCCTCCCCGGCCGCCCGTGCGGAGCCGGGTGCGCTCATCGGCCGGCCTCGGCCGCGTCCAGGCCCGCCTCGATGATCGCGTTCACGATGGGGGCGAGCCGCTCCGCGCCGAGGGACGGGGCGCGCGCCGCCATGGCCTCCACGATCCGGCGCTCGCGCTCGGGGTCGCGCCCCGCGAAGCCCCCGACCGGCTTGAGGCGCTGGACGACGGCGGCGATCGCGGTGCGGTGCTCCAGCAGCGTCGCGAGGGCGGCGTCGAGGCCGTCGATCGCCTCGCGGGCCTCGGCGAGCGTGGTGACGGCGGCGGGGCAGGGCAGCGCGACGCGCAGCTCGCCGGACGGTCCGCGGACCGTCCCCCGGGCCGGGCGGGCCGCGTCCGTGCCCGCGGCGTCGATCACCTGGTCGTGCATTTCGGGTCCCCTCTCGTGCGGCGGCCAGTCCGGGCGAGAGGAGAGCACGCCCCGGGCCGCGCCTGATCAGCGGAAAAGGCAGATTCAGAAGAAAAGGCGGTTACAGCAGAAAAGGCAGAGTCCGCAGGGGACTCTGCCTCGGCCGGCTCCGGGGTCGTCGCTCAGGTCGCGGCGGCGACCGGCTCACCCGGAGCCGGCCGCGTAAACCTGGATCGGCGACGTTCCACGGAAGGATCGTATGCGGAGCCGCCCCGAGGGGCCAAACTCCGGACATCCCGTCCCGGCTTTCGAGACGACCGGAAGGGGCCGCCGGGGATTGGGCGCGTCGGGGCGCGAGTGACGCGGGATGCGGGTTAGGCTCTCAGAGCCGCGTCGTTCCGGCGCTCCGCCGGCCGACGTCTTCCCCCGGTACCGATGCCGCGACCACGTGCGGGCCCCGCACGTGGGCGGTCGCATGCGACGAGCAGGAGGCGCAGCACGCATGGCCGACTCTTTCGTTCACCTGCACGTTCACACCGAGTACTCCATGCTCGACGGAGCCGCCCGGTTGAAGCAGATGTTCGAGGAGGTCGGCCGGCAGCAGATGCCGGCGATCGCGATGACCGACCACGGCAACATGCACGGCGCCTACGACTTCCACAAGCAGGCGACGGCGGCCGGCGTCACCCCGATCATCGGCATCGAGGCCTACATGGCGCCGGAGTCCCGGTTCCACAAGAAGAAGGTCCAGTGGGGCGAGCCGAGCCAGAAGCGCGACGACGTCTCCGGCGGCGGCCTGATCAACCACATGACGCTGTGGGCGCGCAACAGGGCCGGCCTGCACAACCTCTTCAAGCTCTCCAGCCGCGCCTACACCGAGGGCTTCGTCTTCAAGTACGCCCGCATGGACGAGGAGCTGCTCGCCGAGCACTCCGAGGGCCTGATGGCCACCACGGGATGCCCGTCCGGCAAGATCCAGACCCGGCTGCGGCTCGGCCAGTTCGACGAGGCGCTGAAGGCGGCCGCGAACTTCCAGGACATCCTCGGCAAGGAGAACTACTTCCTCGAGCTGATGGACCACGGCCTCGACATCGAGCGCCGCGTCCGGCAGGGCCTCATCGACATCGGCAAGAAGCTGAACATCCCGCCGGTCGTCACCAACGACTCCCACTACACCCACGAGTCCGAGGCGACCGCCCACGACGCGCTGCTGTGCGTCCAGGTGGGCAAGCAGCTCGCCGACCCCGACCGGTTCCGGTTCGACGGCAGCGGCTACTACCTCAAGACCGCCGACGAGATGCGCGCCATCGACTCCTCCGACATCTGGGCCGAGGGCTGCAGGAACACGCTGCTGATCGCCGAGCGCGTCGACCCCGCCGGGATGTTCGAGTACCGCGACCTCAGCCCCCGCTTCCCCGTCCCGGAGGGCGAGACCGAGGAGAGCTGGTTCCGCAAGGAGGTCTGGAAGGGCCTGGAGCGCCGCTTCCCGGACGGCCTCCCGGAGGGCTACAAGGAGCAGGCCGAGTACGAGATGGGCGTCATCCTCGGCAAGGGGTACCCGTCCTACTTCCTCGTCGTCGCCGACTTCATCATGTGGGCCAAGGAGAACGGCATCCTGGTCGGGCCGGGGCGAGGCAGCGCCGCGGGCTCGCTGATCGCCTACGCGATGGGCATCACCGACCTCGACCCGATCCCGCACGGGCTGATCTTCGAGCGGTTCCTGAACCCCGAGCGCGCGTCCATGCCCGACATCGACATCGACTTCCCTGAAGACCGGCGGGCCGAGGTCATCAAGTACACGACCGAGAAGTGGGGCGCCGACAAGGTCTCGTTCATCGCCACCTTCGGCACCATCAAGGCGAAGGCCGCCATCAAGGACGCGGGCCGCGTCCTCGGCTTCCCGTACGCGCTCGGCGACCGGATCTCCAAGGCGTTCCCGCCCGCCGTCATGGGCAAGGACATCCCGCTGTCGGGCATCTTCGACGAGAAGCACCCGCGCTACGGCGAGGCGGGCGAGCTGCGCAAGCTGTACGAGGAAGAGACCGACGTCAAGCAGATCATGGACCTGGCGCAGGGCCTGGAGGGCCTGATCCGCCAGACCGGCGTGCACGCCGCCGGGGTCATCATGTCCGGCGAGACGATCACCGACCACATCCCGATCATGCGCCGGGACGCGGACGGGGCGATCATCACGCAGTTCGACTACCCGACCTGCGAGTCGCTCGGCCTGCTGAAGATGGACTTCCTGGGCCTGCGCAACCTGACGATCATCGACGACGCGCTCCAGGGCATCAAGAAGAACAAGGGCATCGACGTCGACCTGCTCGCCCTCCCGCTCGACGACCAGAAGACCTACGACCTGCTCGCCCGCGGCGACACCCTCGGCGTCTTCCAGTTCGACGGCGGCCCCATGCGCTCCCTGCTCCGCCTGATGAAGCCGGACAACTTCGAGGACATCTCCGCCGTCGGCGCCCTGTACCGGCCGGGTCCGATGGGCGCGAACTCCCACACCAACTACGCGCTCCGCAAGAACGGCCAGCAGGAGATCACTCCGATCCACCCGGAGCTGGAGGAGCCGCTCAGGGAGATCCTCGACACCACCTACGGCCTGATCGTCTACCAGGAGCAGGTCATGGCGATCGCGCAGAAGGTGGCGGGCTACACGCTCGGCAAGGCGGACCTGCTGCGCCGTGTCATGGGCAAGAAGAAGAAGGCCGAGCTGGACGCCCAGTTCGTCGGGTTCGAGCAGGGCATGATCGACAACGGCTTCTCCAAGGAGGCCGTGAAGACCCTGTGGGACATCCTCGTCCCGTTCTCCGACTACGCCTTCAACAAGGCGCACTCCGCCGCGTACGGCCTCGTCTCCTACTGGACGGCCTACCTCAAGGCGAACTACCCCGCCGAGTACATGGCGGGCGTGCTCACCTCCGTCGGCGACGACAAGGACAAGAGCGCCCTGTACCTGTCGGAGTGCCGCCGGATGGGCCTGAAGGTGCTGCCGCCCGACGTCAACACCTCCGAGGCCGACTTCACCCCGCTCGGCGACACCGAGATCCGGTTCGGGCTGTCGGCCGTCCGCAACGTCGGCACGAACGTCGTGGACGGGATCGTCGCGGCCCGCCGGGAGAAGGGCGCCTACACCGACTTCAACGACTTCCTCAGCAAGGTGCCGTCGCAGGTGTGCAACAAGCGGGTCGTGGAGTCGCTGATCAAGGCGGGCGCGTTCGACGAGCTCGGCCACCAGCGCAAGGCGCTGCTGATGGTGCACGAGCAGGCGATCGACTCGGTCATCGACATCAAGCGCAAGGAGGCCGTCGGCCAGGACTCCCTCTTCGGCGCCCTGGAGGACGAGAGCGGCGAGGACGCGTTCGCCGTCGCGATCCCCGAGGGCGAGGAGTGGGACAAGACGACCCTGCTCGCCTTCGAGCGGGAGATGCTCGGCCTGTACGTGTCGGACCACCCGCTCCTCGGCGTCGAGCACATCCTCGAACGCGAGGCCGACTGCACGATCGCCGTCCTGAACGGCGGCGAGCGCCCCGACGGCCAGGTGGTCGTGGTGGCGGGCCTGCTCTCCGGCCTCCAGCGCAAGGTCACCAAGCAGGGGAACTCCTGGGCCATGTTCCAGCTGGAGGACCTCGGCGGCTCCATCGAGGTGATGTGCTTCCCCTCGTCCTACCAGCTGTGCTCGACCCTCCTCGCCGAGGACGCCATCCTCGTCGTCAAGGGCCGCCTGGACCGCCGCGAGGACGTCGCGAAGATCATCGCGATGGAGGTCACCCAGCCCGACCTCAGTGTCACCGACGCGACCGGCCCGTTCTCGGTGACGATGCCGCTCGGCCGCTGCACGCCGCCCACGGTCTCGCGCCTCAAGGAGGTGCTGATCACCCATCCCGGCACCGCCGAGGTGCACCTGCACGTCCAGAACGGCCCGCGCACCACGGTTGTCCGCCTAGACGACAAACTCCGCGTAGCCCCATCCCCCGCACTGATGGGCGACCTGAAACAACTCCTCGGCCCTTCTTGCTTGGGCTGAGGGGGCTGTGTCTATCGCAGTGCCCTTCTCCTTCGGGCCCTGAGGGCCCTCCATCGTCGAACACTGCGGCGATCGCTGGCATCGCTCCGTCTCGCTACGTCCGGGAGCACCCGCAGCCCCGGGCGAGACCGGTTCCTGCCGAGGGGGACGCACAGGCCGCAACCGACGTGCTCGACCGCCTCAACCGGCACATCAGCCGGCGGAGACCTCAAGAGTCGCGATCGCGTCCGAAGGCAGTTTCGCGCGAAGCAAGAAACTGATCGCGCAGCGAGCCGCAAGGCGAGCCGGAGCGATGCAGCGATCGCCCGCGGTTTCTTAGGTTCGGGCCCCCAGGGCCCGAACCTAAGAAACCGCAATAAGCTCAGCTTTCCAGTCTACGAAGCGGCCTAGGCCGTCGAAGTGGGCGCGGGCGGTGCCGCCGCCGGGGAGTGCGACCTCGGTGAGGACGTCGGTCTGGCGGTAGGGGACGCGGTGGTGCGACAGGAGGCCGGCCAGGGTGAGGCGGGGCTCGTGGGGGAACAGGCTCGTGGCGTTGGCGACCAGGCGGGGGAGTGGGACGGGGTCCCACTGGGCGGGCGGGGCCTGGGGGTCGTCCACGTGCAGGTAGGCGGAGCCTCCGTCGTAGCCCGCGCCGATGTACCCGGCGCCGCCGAGGACGCCGCCCGCGGCCATGGCGATCAGTTCCCCGCCGTGCCCGGCCGGGCCCTCGTACCAGGACAGGTCGATCTCGGGGGTGGTGAACTCGGTGATGCCGAGCCGCTCGCCGATGGTCCGGATGCCCAGGGTCGGGGCGACCGCGGGGTGCGCGTCGCCGAACTGGGGGTTGGCCCAGCCCCACAGCCAGGTGCGCTCGCGGGCGGCGTAGCTGCCGAGCAGCGAGACGCGGACCGTGACGCCGCCGCTGGTGTAGGTGCGGGCCGTCAGGTCGGCGCTCCAGTCCTCGCGCGGCAGGAACTCGGCGAGCGTCTCCTGCTGCTGCAGGACGACGGCCGCCAGCGCGGCGCCGAGGCGTTCGAACGCAGGGCTGAATCCGGACATGTCGGGCACATTATCCCAGTAATCGGGGCTGTCGTGGGCGGGAATCGGACACCCTTCGAGAGTCGATCGGCTGACCTGGGCAGGCTAGGCTTTCGCTGTCGGACGACTTGCAACTAGGAGCGTACGAGGTGCGGCGACCCACCGGGAGGCTCTTGGCGATCTGGGCGGTCACCAGCGCCGTCGTCACGCTGCTGGGCCCGCTCGCGGGCCTGCTCTGGGCGGCGGTCGTCCCCAAGGTGACGTATGTGGTCGTGCAGGGTGAGGCTCTCCTCGCCCAGCCGGAGGACCAGGGCCCGATCACCGTCGACGCCCGCTTCGCGCTGATCGCCGCCGTCGCCGGGATCGCCTGCGGCGCGGTCGCCTACCTGGCGGGCGGGCGCGACAACGACTCCGCGCTGCTGCTCGGGCTGGCCGTGGGCGGCGCCGCCGCGGCCGTGCTCGCCTGGAAGACCGGGAACATGGTCGGCCTCGGGCACTTCGAGGACGTTGTCCGGCACGGGCGCGACGGCACCACCGTCACCGGCGTCGCCGACCTGCGCGCCAAGGGCCTGCTGGTGTCCTGGGCGCTGCCGGCGGTCGCCGCCTACGGGCTGCTGGAGCTGGTCGTGCGGCGGCTACCCGCGGGCGATCCCGGCGACGCGGGCGCCGGTGAGGCGGACGAGGTCGGCGGGGGCGAGCTCGATCTGGAGTCCGCGCCGGCCGGCCGAGACGTAGACGGTCGCGAGCGCTGACACCGACGCGTCGACCACGGTCGGCAGCCGCCTGCGCTGCCCCAGCGGGCTGATCCCGCCGACGACGTACCCGGTGGCGCGCTCGGCGTCGCGCGGGTCGGCCATGCGCGCCTTCTTGCCGCCGGCGGCCGCGGCGAGCGCCTTCAGGTCGAGGGTCGACGAGACCGGGACGACGCCGACGGTGAGGTTCCCGTCGACCTCGGCCAGCAGCGTCTTGAAGAGCCGGTCGTGGGAGACGCCGAGGGCGTCGGCGGCGGCCTCCCCGTAGGACTCGGCGTTCGGGTCCACCTCGTAGGTGTGCAGGGTGAAGTCGACGCGGGCCTTCGTCGCGGCGACGGTCGCCGGGGTGCCCTTGGCGCCCTTGGCCTTGGCGGTGCTCATGGGGGCAGTCTGCCGTGGCCGCTCAGTTCGGTGTGAACGACCCGTCAAGGAACTGCCCGGCGGGGATCATCGGGAGCACGTCCAGGATGCGGTTCTCCCTGGCCAGCAGGTCGCGCTCCGCCTCCAGCCGCACCGCCGCGTCCTCGCACTCCAGCAGGCGCTGCTTCTCGTGCCCGTCCAGGACGAGCGACGCGGCGATCGCGTACGACAGCGCGACGGGGTCGTCCGGCGGCTCGACCTCCTCCAGCGGGCCCGCGCCGGCCGCGCTCAGGCGGTGCCGGTAGCGCCGGAACAGCCGCCGGACCCGGGCCGCGGCGGGCCCGGGGTCGGCGCCGGGCTCCTCGGGCAGGAACTCGACCTCGCCCCGCAGGTAGGGCCGGGACCGGTCCAGCTCCTTCACCCGGAACCGCCGCGCGCCGACGGCGACGATGTCGTACCGCCCGTCCGGGTGCGGCGTCACCTCGCGGAGCTCGGCGACGCAGCCGACCTCGGCGAGGCGGTGCGCCGCCCCCTCGCCGACCTCGTGGCCGAGCTCGATGGCGATGACGCCGAAGCCGCGGGGCTCGGGCTGTTCGAGGAGGTCGCCGACCAGCCGGCGGTAGCGGTCCTCGAACAGGTGCAGGGGGAGCACCAGGCCGGGGAACAGCACGGTGCCGAGGGGGAACAGGGCGAGCCGCTCGGTCACATCTTCTCTCCGCGCTCCTGGGCGCCACCGGGAAACGCCCTCGCCGCAAGGGTACGTCGATATTGATGATCTTGGTAAGGGATGTTTTTTCAGAGTGTGAAGCCCGATTCGCCGGGTCCTCGCGGCACGCGTCCCGGGCGGGCCACTTCCGGTGGATTGGCACTGTCGCCGCCGGCCGGGCGCCTTGTAGCGTCCGATCCCATGAGGATCTTGGTCGTGGACGCCTTCGCCACCAGCCCTTTCTCCGGCAACCCCGCCGGGGTCTGCCTGCTCGAGGAGCCGGCCCCGCCGGAGTGGATGCAGCGGGTCGCGGCGGAGATGAGGCACTCAGAGACCGCGTTCCTCCGCCCCCTCCAGGACGGGGACGCCGACTTCGAGCTGCGGTGGTTCACGCCGAAGGTCGAGGTCGCGCTGTGCGGGCACGCCACGCTGGCGAGCGCCCACGCCCTCTACGAGGCGGGCGCGGTCGCCCCCGACCACCCGATCCGGTTCCAGACCGTCAGGAGCGGGGTCCTGACCGTCACCAGGGACTCCGAGGGCGAGCTGTCCATGGACTTCCCGGCCCAGCCCGCCGAGCCCGCCGAGCCCCCGGAAGAGCTCGCCGCGGCGCTCGGCGCCAGGATCATCGGAGCCGGGCGGAACGCGCAGAACGACTGGCTTGTGGAGGTGGACGGCGAGTCCGTCGTCCTTGGCCTCACCCCCGACATCGCGGCGCTCGGGAAGATCGACGCGCGGGGGGTGATCGTGACGGCCGAGGGCGCCCCGGGCGGGCGGCACGACTTCGTGTCCCGCTTCTTCGGCGCGCGGACGCTGGAGGGCGACGGGGAGGACCCGGTGACCGGCTCGGCGCACTGCGCTCTCGCGCCGTTCTGGGCCGCCCGGCTGGGCCGGGACGAGCTGCTCGGCTACCAGGCGTCCGCGCGCGGCGGGTATGTCCGGGTCGCCCTGCGCGGGGATCGCGTGATCCTCTCCGGAACGGCCGTGACCGTTCTGGACGGGACCCTCCGGATCTGACCCTGTGGGGCGGCGACGCGCCGCGTCTCGCGACGTGAGACGGTGCGCGAGGGACCGAGGGCACTCCGTAGACTGGGCGGGTGATTTCCCGTATCGACCTGCGCGGCTCGCTTCCCGGCGACCTGCGCTCCGTGCTGCCCCGCGCCGAACTCGACGTCGAGGCCGCCCTGGACAAGGTGCGGCCCATCTGCGAGGACGTGCGCCATCGCGGCTCGGCGGCGGTACGGGAGTACACCGGCAAGTTCGACGGGGTCGAACTGGAGCGCGTCCGGGTCCCGGTGGAGGCCGTGCACCGGGCGCTCGCCGGCCTCGACCCGGCCGTCCGCGACGCGCTGGAGGAGAGCATCCGCCGCGCCCGGGCCGTGCACCGGGCCCAGCGCCGCACCGACGTCACCACGCAGGTCGTCCCCGGCGGCACCGTCACCGAGCGGTGGATCCCGGTCGGGCGCGTCGGCCTGTACGTGCCGGGCGGCCGCGCCGTCTACCCGTCCAGCGTGGTCATGAACGTCGTGCCCGCGCAGGAGGCGGGCGTCGGCTCCCTCGCCGTTACCTCGCCCGCGCAGAAGGAGTTCGGCGGGCTGCCGCACCCGTCGATCCTCGCCGCGTGCGCGCTGCTCGGCGTCGACGAGGTGTACGCGGCGGGCGGCGCGCAGGCGATCGCGATGTTCGCCTACGGCACCGAGGAGTGCCCCCGCGCCGACCTGGTCACCGGGCCCGGCAACGTCTACGTCGCCGCCGCCAAGCGGCTGCTCAAGGGCGTGATCGGCATCGACGCCGAGGCCGGCCCGACGGAGATCGCGGTCCTCGCCGACGGCACCGCCGACCCGGTGGAGGTCGCCGCCGACCTGATCAGCCAGGCCGAGCACGACACGCTCGCCGCCGCCGTCCTGGTCACCGACTCGGTGCGGCTCGCCGACGAGGTCGAGGCCGAGCTGAAGGCGCAGGTCGCGCGGACCAGGCACATCGAGCGGATCACCGAGGCGCTGGCCGGGCGGCAGTCCGGCATCGTCCTCGTCGACGGCGTCGACGAGGGCCTGCGGGTCGTGGACGCCTATGCCGCCGAGCACCTGGAGATCCACACCGCCGACGCCGCCGCGGTCGCCGCCCGCGTCCGCAACGCCGGGGCGATCTTCGTGGGACGGCACGCGCCGGTGTCGCTCGGCGACTACCTCGCCGGGTCCAACCACGTCCTGCCGACCGGCGGGTGCGCCTGCCACTCCTCCGGCCTGTCGGTCCAGTCCTTCCTGCGCGGCGTCCACGTCGTCGAGTACGACCGCGAGGCCCTCGCGGGCGCCACGGCGCGCGTCGTCGCGCTCGCCGAGGCCGAGGACCTGCCCGCCCACGGCGCCGCGCTCAAGGCCCGCTTCGACTGGGAGATCCCTTCGTGACCTCGCTCAACGACCTGCCGCTGCGGGACGACCTGCGCGGCCGGGAGCCCTATGGCGCGCCGCAGCTGGCCGTCCCGTACGCGCTGAACACCAACGAGAACCCCTACCCGCCGTCCGAGCGCCTCGTGAAGGCCCTCGGCGAGGCCGTCATGGACGTCGCGGGGTCGCTGAACCGCTACCCCGACCGCGACGCGGTCGCGCTCCGCGAGGACCTCGCGGCCTTCCTGAACACCGACACGCCCGGCGCCGGCCTCACCGCCGACCGGGTCTGGGCGGCGAACGGCTCCAACGAGATCATCCAGCAGATCCTGCAGGCGTTCGGCGGGGCGGGCCGCACCGCGCTCGGCTTCGAGCCGTCCTACTCGATGCACCCGATCATCACCGAGGTCTCGGGGACCCGCTGGGTGAACGCCGTCCGCGACGAGGACTTCGGCCTCGAACCCGGGCGCGCCGTCGCGGCCGTCGAGGAGCACCGGCCCGACATCGTGTTCCTGACCTCGCCCAACAACCCGACCGGCACGGCGCTGCCCCTCGACGCGATCGAGGCCGTCCTCGCGGCCGCGCCGGGCATGGTCGTGGTCGACGAGGCGTACGCCGAGTTCCGCCGGGCGGGCACCCCGTCCGCGCTGACGCTGCTGGACGGCCACCCGCGCCTGATCGTCACCCGGACGATGTCCAAGGCGTTCGCGATGGCCGGGACCCGGCTCGGCTACCTGGCCGCCGAGCCCGCCGTGATCGACGCGCTGCTGCTCGTCCGGCTGCCCTACCACCTGTCGGCCGTCACCCAGGCCGTCGCGCGCACCGCCCTCGCCCACGGCGAGGAGCTGCTCGGCGGCGTCGAGGCCCTGCGCCGCGAGCGCGACGACCTCGTCGCGTGGCTGCGCACCGAGGGGCTCCGGGTCGCCGACTCCGACGCCAACTTCGTCCTGTTCGGGACGTTCCCGGACCGCCGCCGCGTCTGGGAGGGCCTGCTCGACCACGGCGTGCTCATCCGGGAGGTGGGGCCGCCCGAGTGGCTGCGGGTCAGCGTCGGCACCCCCGAGGAGATGGCCGCCTTCCGCGCCGCGCTCCGGCAGGTGCGGGGAGCGGGCACCGAGAGCCGCGCCCAAGAGGACGGCGGCGCCGAGAACCGTGAGGAGAGTCTGTGACGCGCAAGGGACGAGTCGAGCGCGGGACCAAGGAGACCCAGGTCCTCGTCGAGATCGACCTCGACGGCACCGGGCAGGTCGACGTCGCGACCGGTGTGGGGTTCTTCGACCACATGCTGGCGCAGCTCGGCAAGCACGGGTCGTTCGACCTGACCGTCAAGACCGCCGGCGACCTGCACATCGACAGCCACCACACCATCGAGGACACCGCGATCGCGCTCGGCGCGGCGTTCCGCGAGGCGCTCGGCGACAAGGCCGGCATCCGCCGCTTCGCCGACGCCTCCATCCCGCTCGACGAGGCCCTCGCCCAGGTGACCGTGGACGTCTCCGGACGCCCCTACCTCGTGCACGTGGAACCGGACGGCATGGCGCCGATGATCGGCCCCGAGTACGACACCACGATGACCCGGCACATCCTCGAGTCGTTCGTGTCGAACGCGCAGGTCGCCCTGCACGTCCACGTCCCCTACGGGCGCAACGCCCACCACATCGTCGAGGCCCAGTTCAAGGCGCTCGCCCGCGCGCTCCGCGACGCCGTGGCGTTCGACCCGAAGGTGCACGGCATCCCCTCGACCAAGGGGGCGCTGTAACCGTGGAGATCGGCGACCTGCACCTCACCTACGGCACCGTGGCGATCTTCGCGATCGCGGTGTTCCTGCTGGCGGGCGTGTACAGCTTCGTGAAGCAGGGCCTCAAGATCGCCGCGCTGCTGCTGCTGGTGCTGGCCGGGCTGGCGTTCGCCGGGGGAGTGATGTGGTCGTGAGGGTGGTCCTGCCGTGAAGAAGATCGTCATCCTGGACTACGGCTCGGGCAACCTGCGCTCGGCCGAGCGCGCCGTCGCCCGCGCCGGCGCGGACGTGACCGTCACCGCCGACCGGGACGCCGCGCTCGCCGCCGACGGCCTGGTGGTCCCGGGCGTCGGCGCGTTCGCCGCCTGCATGGCCGGGCTGCGCTCGGTGCACGGCGACCAGATCATCGGCCGCCGCCTCGCGGGCGGGCTCCCCGTCCTCGGCATCTGCGTCGGCATGCAGATCCTGTTCTCCAAGGGCATCGAGCACGGCGTCACCACCGAGGGCTGCGACGAGTGGCCCGGCACGGTCGACCGCCTGAACGCCCCGGTCGTCCCGCACATGGGCTGGAACACCGTCGACGCCCCCGAAGGCTCCGCGCTCTTCGAGGGCCTGAGCGGCGAGCGCTTCTACTTCGTCCACTCCTACGCCGCCCGCAGCTGGGACCTGGAGTCCGACCCGACCGGCACCATCCCGGCGCCCCTGGTCACCTGGGCCGAGCACGGAGACCGCTTCGTCGCCGCAGTGGAGAACGGCCCGCTGTGCGCCACCCAGTTCCACCCGGAGAAGTCCGGCGACGCCGGCGCCCACCTGCTGCGCAACTGGCTCGCCACCCTGGACTGAGCACCCGCCCACCTGAGCACCCCGTCCCATCTGCCTCGATAGGTTTTCCGCATGACTCTGACGCTCCTTCCCGCCGTCGACGTCGCCGACGGCCGGGCCGTCCGGCTGGTGCAGGGCGAGGCCGGCACCGAGACCTCCTACGGCGCGCCGCTGGAGGCGGCGCTCGCCTGGCAGGAGGCGGGCGCGGAGTGGATCCATCTGGTCGACCTCGACGCGGCGTTCGGGCGCGGCTCCAACCGGGAGCTGCTCGCCGAGATGACCGGGAAGCTGGACGTGAAGGTCGAGCTGTCCGGCGGCATCCGCGACGACGCGTCGCTGGAGGCGGCCCTGGCCACCGGGTGCGCCCGCGTGAACATCGGCACCGCCGCCCTGGAGGACCCCGGCTGGTGCCGCAAGATCATCGCCTCCCACGGCGAGCGGATCGCGGTGGGTCTGGACGTGCGGGGCACCACGCTGGCCGCGCGCGGCTGGACCCGCGAGGGCGGCGACCTGTGGGAGGTCCTCGCGCGCCTGGAGGACGACGGCTGCCCCCGGTACGTGGTCACCGACGTCACCAAGGACGGGACGCTGCGCGGCCCCAACACCGAGCTGCTGCGCGAGGTCTGCTCGCGCACCGACAAGCCCGTGGTCGCCTCCGGCGGCGTCTCGTCGCTGGACGACCTGCGCGCGCTGGCCGGGCTCGTCCCCCTCGGCGTGGAGGGCGCGATCGTCGGCAAGGCGCTCTACGCGGGCGCGTTCACGCTGGAAGAGGCCCTGGAGGCCGTGAAGTGACCGTCGCCGTGCGGGTGATCCCGTGCCTGGACGTCGACGCCGGGCGCGTGGTCAAGGGCGTCAACTTCCAGAACCTGCGCGACGCGGGCGACCCCGTCGAGCTGGCCCGCCGCTACGACGCCGAGGGCGCCGACGAGCTGACGTTCCTCGACATCACCGCGTCCAGCGCCGACCGCTCCACCACCTACGACGTGGTGCGGCGCACCGCCGAGCAGGTGTTCATCCCGCTGACGGTCGGGGGCGGCGTCCGCACCGTCGAGGACGTCGACCGGCTGCTGCGCGCGGGCGCCGACAAGGTCTCGATCAACACCGCGGCCATCGCGCGGCCGGAGTTCCTCCGGGAGGCCGCGCACCGGTTCGGCTCGCAGTGCGTCGTGCTGTCGGTGGACGCCCGGCGCGCCGCGGGGACCCCCTCCGGCTTCGAGGTCACCACGCACGGCGGCCGCAAGGGGACCGGCATCGACGCGATCGAGTGGGCCCGCCGCGGCGAGGAGCTCGGCGTCGGCGAGATCCTGCTGAACTCGATGGACGCCGACGGCACCAAGACCGGGTTCGACCTGGAGATGCTGCGCCGCGTCCGGGCGGCCGTCACCGTCCCGGTGATCGCCAGCGGCGGCGCGGGCGCGGTCGAGCATTTCGCCCCCGCCGTGGAGGCGGGCGCGGACGCCGTCCTCGCCGCCAGCGTCTTCCACTTCGGGGACCTGAAGATCTCCGAGGTCAAGGCCGCGCTGCGCGAGGCCGGCAACCAGGTTCGCTGAAGTAGAAACCCCCCGCAGGACGGAAACACCCGCATGACCATCGCTCTCGCGACCTGCTCCCTGCTGCCCGACGGAAGCGACGACGTCCAGGACCTGATCCCGGCCCTGGCCGCGGAAGGCGCGGACGCCGAGCCCGTCGTCTGGGACGCCGATGTCGACTGGTCCAGGTACGACCTGGTCGTCATCCGCTCCACCTGGGACTACACCGAAAGGCGGGACGCGTTCGCGGCGTGGGCGGAGAGCCTGCCGCGCGTCCTCAACTCCGCCGCGATCGTGCGGTGGAACACCGACAAGCGCTACCTGCGCGACATCGCCGCCGCGGGCGTCCCCGTCGTCCCGACCCTGTGGGACCCGGACGACATCCCGTCCGATTGGCCGGAGTACGTGATCAAGCCGGCCGTCTCGATCGGGGCGGGCGACACCGCCCGCTGGGGGGCGGGCGAGGAGGACGCCGCCCGCGCCCACCTGCGGTCGCTCCGCGAGGCGGGCCGGACGGCGATGGTCCAGCCGTACCTGTCCGCGGTCGACACGGTCGGCGAGACGGCGCTGGTCTTCTGCGACGGCGAGTACAGCCACGCCGGCCGCAAGGCGCAGATCCTCACCGCCGGAGCGGGCGTCCAGGGCTGGGTGCGGGACGACCCGACGCGCGGGCAGGTGACCCCGTCCACGGCGACCGGGGCCGAGCTGGAGGTGGCGGCCCGCGCGCTGGCCGCCGTCCCGGGCGGCGAGCACCTCCTCTACGCCCGCGTTGACCTGATCCCAGGCCCGGACGGCACCCCCATGCTCATCGAGCTCGAACTGACCGAACCCGCCCTCTACCTCCGCGACGCGCCCGGCAGCGCGGAGAGGTTCGCCAAGGCGATCGCCTCCCGGCTGAGCTGAGCCCCCGGCGGCGGCGCTAGGTGGCTTCCTCCTCGGGAGCGGGAGCCGCGGCCTCCGGGGAGCGCTCCACGACGGGGAGGATGATCGCCGACGGGTGGTCGGGGTCGTGGAAGACCTCCTGCCGGGCGGTGACCATCCTCGTCGCGGCGGTGGCGATGGGCTCCCCGGTGCCGGGGTTGACGGCGACCTTGGGGTGGGCGCCGCTGGTGACGTGGACGCGCACGCGGTGGCCGCGCTGGAACCGGTGGCCCGTCGGCCACAGGTCGACGACGAGGCGGAGCACCCCCTCGGTGCCGGCGGGCACGGCGGTGGCGGCGGGCAGGCGCAGGCCGCCCTCGCAGACGTTGCGGGACGTCCCGTCCGGGGAGACGTCGCAGAGCCGGACGACGAAGTCGGTGTGCTCGCGGTCGGAGCGGACGAACAGGTCCGCGCCGACCGGCCCGATGACGTCCAGGTCGTCGGCGAGCGGCGGCGAGGTGAACACCAGGACGTCCGGGCGCCGCTCCAGCGGCCGGTTGTCGACGGGGCGGGAGCTGCCGAGCAGGGTGGGGCCGCCGAGCGCGGGCGTCGGGCGGGCCGGGTCGAAGCGGTAGGCGCTGGGCCGGGCGCCGCGCGGGCCGTCCTCGCCGAGGCCGCCGCCGGCGTGCAGGTGCCAGCGCGTCTGCCGCATGCCCGGCGGGGGCCAGTCGCGGTAGTGCCGCCATTCGCGGGCGCCGGTGACGTAGACGCGGACCGGGTCGCGCCGCAGCCCGGACGGGTCGCCCTGGAGGTGGGCGCGGAACCAGGCGAGCGACTCGCGGATCGCGGGCAGGCCGTGGCGCGCGTCGGTGTGCCACCAGGGCCCGATCGTGAGGTACGGGGCGCGCCCGGCGGCGCGCAGCGACAGATAGTCCTTGATCATCCAGGGCAGGAACACGTCGTACCAGCCGCCGAGGAGGGTGGCGGGCGCGGCGACCTCCCCGACGGTGCCGCTGAAGTCGCGGGTGTCCCAGTAGCCGTTCGCGGCCCCGTGGCCCTCCAGCAGGTCCTGGTAGAAGCGCATGGGCTCGCCCCCGGCCACCACGTCCAGCTCGGCGAGGGGCCGGCCGGAGCGGGCGGCGCGCTGGACGCGGCGCCGCGACGTCAGCGGCGCGGTCAGCATGCCGAGCGGGCGCTGCTGCCGGTGGGTGAGATCGGTCCAGGTGAGCGTGGACTCCAGGGCGAACGACCCGCCCACGTAGGCGGCGTCCCGGAACGTGGAAGCGGTGATCTGCAGGGACATCGCCTTCAGCTCGGGCCCGGCCTCGGCCGCGATCGCCCACGCCGCGTAGCCGAGGTAGCTCGGCCCGAACGTGGCGAACGAGCCGTGGAACCAGGGCTGCCGCTTCAGCCATTCGACGGTGGCGAGCCCGTCGGCGCGCTCGCTGCCGAGGGGGTCGAACTCGCCGCCGGACCCGGAGGTCCCGCGCGCGCTCTGCACGACCAGCTGGAAACCGAACGGGACGAACAGCAGGCCGTTGGCGAGGGCGGCGGGCCCGCGCCGCCCGTAGGGGGTCCGGACGAGGATGGTGGGCGGCTTCCGGACCCCGATGGGCACGTACCGGTCGGCGAGGAGCGTGACCCCGTCCGGCATGGCCACCGGCAGGTCGCGCTGGACGGTGTAGGGGGCCAGCCCTACCGGCCAGGAGAGCCCGCCGGGCCACGGCAGCCCGCCCGGCCAGGGGAGCCCTCTGGGCCATGACAGCCCCCGGGGCAGCCTGATCGGCGGGACGGGCAGTCGGTCCCAAGGCGCCATGGCTCTCTCCGAACGCTGCTCTCTCCGAACGCTGCTGTCTCCGAACGCCGCTCGCTCCGAACGCGCTGTCTCCGAACGCTCTTGTCTACTCCTTAGTAAGGTAGCCGACACGGGCCGCTGCCTGCAGGTTCAGGTCCCGGTGACGAGGTCCCACGGGTCGGGTGCGGCGGCGAGCGCGGCGCCGAGTTCGTCGGCCCAGGCGGCCTCGTTCCCGTACTCCTCCCGCCATGACCACAGCCGCAGGGTGACCCGGCGCAGGGGGTGCTCCTCGGTGGCGCCGAGCGCCCCGTGCACCTGGTGGGCGATCTCCGCCGCCCTGCCCGCGGCCCGCGACGCGTTCGCCTTGGCGGCCGCCACCGCGACCGGATCGCCGTGGGCGGCGACGGCCGCGCGCACCGCGACGTCCGCCACGGTCGCCTCCCCGGCGAGCTCCGCCAGCATCTGCTGGACGGCCTGGAACCGCCCGATCGGCCGCCCGAACTGCTCCCGCTCGCCCGCGTACCGGACGGACAGGTCCAGCGCCCGGGCCATCGCCCCCGTCAGCTGGACGGCCCGCGCCAGCGCGCCGCGCCGCCGCAGCTCGGCCGCGTCCACCGCGCACGGCGCCGCGTCCTGCGCCGGGGCGGCGGAGAGGACGACATCGTCGCGCGGTTCACCCGCCACGTTCGCGCCCTCGGTGATCTCCGCGTGCGCGGGATCGACGACGGCGACGAGGCCGCCGCCGAGGACGACCAGGGACCGCGCCGAGCGTGCCCAGGGGACCCGGCGGAACGTCCCGCTCAGGGTGAGGCCGTCGCCGGCCTCGACCGCCTCCACCTCGCCGGACACGGCGGTCATGACGCCGGGGGCCGCCCGCAGCCCGGCGTCGGCGAGGAGCCGCCCGGCCAGCCGGGTCTCGGCCAGCGGCACGCTCGCCGCGTGGTATCCGGACGCGCGCAGGACGGCGGCGGCGTCGGCGAGGTCCCCGCCGCTGCCGCCCGCCTCCTCCGGCACTCCCGCCAGTGTCAGGCCCGACTCCTCCAGCGCCCGCCACGGGTCGCCGCCGGCGAGGATCTCGTCCGCGGTGTCTTCCAGAAGCCCCATCAGCGCACTCCCAGGCCGCGGGCGACGATGCCGCGCAGGATCTCGTTGGTGCCGCCCCGCAGCGTGAACCCGGGCGCCTGGACGACCGACTCCGCCAGCGCGCGGGCCAGCGGGTCGGGGGAGCCGGGGTCGGGCTCCACGCCCGCGTGCTCGCGCGCCACCGCGATGACCTCGCGCTCGAACCGCGTCCCGAGGTCCTTGACCAGGGCCGCGGCCAGCTCGGGGGTCTCGCCCCGGGCGAGCGCGCCCGCGACCGCCAGCGACGCCTGCCGCAGCGCCCACAGCCGCGCGGTCAGCCCGCCGAGCGCCCGCCGCGCCCCGGTGCTCCCGGCGCTGCCGTGCAGGAGCCGGATGAGCATGAAGGTGCTCAGCAGCCGTTCGGGGCCGCTGCGCTCGTAGGCCAGCTCGGCGGTGACCTGCCGCCACCCGTCCCCGGGACGGCCGAGGACGAGCGCGTCCGGCACGAACGCGCCGTCGAGCACGACCTCGTTGAAGTGGTGCTCGCCGGACAGCCCCCGGATCGGCCTGATCGCCACGCGCTCGTCGGGCAGCGGCACGATGAACTGGGTGAGGCCCGCGTGCCGGTCCTGGGAGCGGGGGGCGCTCCGGGCCAGCACGAGGATCGCGTGCGCGAGGTGGGCGCCGCTCGTCCACACCTTGGTGCCGTGCAGCCGCCACCCGTCCCCGTCGCGCTCGGCGCGGGTCCGGACCGACGCGAGGTCGGATCCGGAGTCGGGCTCGCTCATTCCGATCGCGAAGAAGCACTCGCCGCGCGCGATGGCCGGCAGGAACCGCCTCTTCTGCTCCTCGGTGCCGTGGGCGAGGATGGACGGGCCGGTCTGCCGGTCGGCGATCCAGTGCGCCCCCACCGGCGCCCCGGCGGCCAGCAGCTCCTCGATCACCACGAACCGCTCCAGCGGCGAGCGCCCGTGCCCGCCGTAGCGCTCAGGGAGCGTCATGCCCAGCCAGCCGCGCTCGCCCAGCAGGCGGCTGAAGGCGGGGTCGGCGCCGGTGAGCCAGCTGTCGCAGCGGGCCGTGAAGGGCGTCTCGGCCAGGAACTCCCGGACCCGGGCCCGCAGCCCGGCGGTCTCGGGCGGGAGCGTCCCGGGGGTCAGGCCGGGCAGTGCCGCCACATGCACCTCCTTCGTCCAGGGGGACGTTACAGACGTGCCCCATCGCCTCGGTCAGCGGCCCCTTACAGGCCGCCGCCTGGCGGGGCGGACGGTTCTCTGGGATCGTTTCCCGGGGATCGTCACCCTTCCGCACACGCGCTCCGCACGGGGGAGAAGACATGTGGCCCGGGTCCAACCCGCCGATGGGACCGCCGCCCGCGGGGCCGCCGCCCGCGGGGCCGGGGCAGCCCCCGCACGGCCTGCCGGAGCCGGGATGGGCACCGCGGAGGCAGCGCATCAGCCCCGGCGCCGGCTGGTACGCGCTGCCGATCGCCCTGGTCCTGGTCGCGGTGATCGGCTTCTTGGTGACGGCCTGGCTCCTGTGGGACGACTCGGAGGTCGCGAGCGGCCCGGTGGCCGTGGGGGACGCGGAGTCCGGGGTGATCGTCCGGCTCACGGAGGGCTACGACTACTTCGTCTACGTCCGCGAGGGCGGCGCGGCCCCGTACGCGTGCCGGGTCGAGGCGGGGGAGCGGTCCGGACCCGTCCGGCTCACGAGGAAGAACTCCTGGACCGCGTCCGCCCGCGCCCCCTACCGCTACACCGCCACGTTCACGGCGCCGGTGTCGGGGGACGCCCGGCTGACCTGCCGGGGCGCCGACGGGCCGGTCCTCGTGGCACCGGACGACAGCGCCAACGGGTATCTCGGCTTCGCCCTGCTGGCCGCGCTCGGCCTCGGCGCCCTGGCCGCCGTCGCGTTCATCGTCACGATCCTCAGGCGCAGCGGCGCCAAGCGCAGGGCCGCGACGGCCGCGGGCCCCTACTTCTGACCGGCCCGGCGCGTCAGGCCGTGAGCTCTCGCTCCAGCGGGGTGCGGAACCGGGGGGTCGCGCGGACGTCGCCGTACCACTCCGCCATGCGCGCCGCCTCCCGCTCGACGGCGGCCTTGGCGTCGGCGCCGACGTCCTCCAGGAGCCGGACGGCGATCTCGCCGTCCTTGCGCTGCGCCCAGCCGCCGACGATGCGCCCGTCCCACCAGACCGACGGCCCGACGTTGCCGTTGCGGTCGAACAGCAGCGGCCCGTGGCCGCCGAGGAACCAGCCGCGCTCCTGCCACCCCATCGGGGTCGGGTCGAGCGCGGGCAGCAGCGCCGCCCACGGCTCCGGCGCGGGCGCGGGCTCCAGGTCGTCGGACAGGACGAGACCGGTGCCTCCGCCGAGGTCGACCTCGGTGACGTCCAGGAGCGCGAGGGCCTTCTTGACGTCGCCGGCGCTCCAGCCCGTCCACCACTTCAGGTCGGAGGCGGGGGCGGGGCCGAACGCGCGCAGCCAGCGCCGGACGAGGTCGGCGCGGGCCTCGGCGGCGGGGAGCTCCTCGACGCCGCCGGGAAGCCACGTCTCGACGGGAGACCACATGTACTGGCTGCTCGTCCACGACCCGTTCGGCCGCCCCCGCACGATGCGGCCCTCGCAGCCGAGCGTGACCAGGACCCAGGTCGTGATGCTCGTCGGCCGCGAGTAGGACTTGCCGGGCGCCGGGTCGACCTGCGTCCGCAGCAGGGGCACTTCGGCGCTGAGCTGCGCGCCCGTCGCCGCCCCGCGCGCCAGCAGCGCCCGGTGGGCGGCCTCCTCGGCCTCGGCGAACAGGGCCCGCGCGTCGGCGATGTCGCTGCCGCGCTCGATCAGCCGGCCGTAGGTGGCGCGCTGCTTGGCCGCCAGCGCGTTCGCCGTGGACGACTGCAGGACCGGGACCAGCTCCGTCGGGGCGACGAACATCGTCCGGCGCATCGCGAGCATCCGCAGCAGCGCGCGGTCGTCGTACAGGGCCTTCTCCACCGCCGCGGGGACCGCGTGGAGGCTGCGGGCCGCGACCGACAGGAAGACGGTGGCCGGGTCCGTGGCGTGCAGGACCACCATCGACCGGGCGATCTCGAGGACGTCGTCGGTCCTCGCCGGTGGGCAGAGCCGGTGGCGGAGCGCGAGCCGGGCCCGGCGCTCCGCCACGTTCATCGAACGCATGAGCGAATCATAGACCCGGTCAGCCGTTGTTGGAGATCCTCACGACGACCCGGTCCTTGGTGACGGACTGCACCGAGACGCCGACCCCCTCGACCTGCTGCTGCCCGTCCCCGACCGGCACCGTCACGTTCCGGCCGCCGATCCTGAGGGTGACCGTCTCGCCCTGGACGCTCACCAGCTCGGCCTTCATCCCGAGGACGGACGCGCTCGCCTCGACGCCGCGGTCGAAGGTCACCGTGCACGAGTTGAGGTCGCAGGAGGTCTTGCTGTTCTCGCCGCCGCACGCGGCCGCGGCTGCGAGGGGCAGCAGGACGAAGGGAAGTACGGCCAGCTTCCGCCGAAGGGGAAAGGAGGTCGAGGTCATGCCGGGGAGTCTAGGCGGGCGGTGCTGCCGCCCGCGCCCTCCCCGAGGCGGATCCGCGCGGTGCGAATGTCGCCCCTCGCGGTGATGGCGCTGGATCTCCGGATGACCTCGTGTTTCGCTGGACGGGTGGACTTCACTGGAGGGACGGCCGGGGACGACTGCGAGGACGCCGAGGACGCGCCGATGCTCGGCCCGGTGGTGTGCGCCGCGCTCGGCATGGAGGCGCGCGCGTTACGGCGCGGCCTGACCCGCACGCCCGTCGTGGTCGTCGGCTACCGGGCGCGGCGCGCCGACCGGCTTCCGGTCGCCTGCGCCGCCCTCGTCGTCGCCGGGTTCGGCGGCGCGCTCGACGAGCGGCTGCGGCCCGGCGACGTCCTCGTCGCGGACGAGATCCGCGGCCCCGGCGCGGGCGGGAAGGCGGTGCCGTGCGCCGCGCCGCGCCTGCTCGCCGAGGAGCTGATCCGGGACGGGCTGAGCGCGCAGGTCGGCCCCCTGGCCACCACCGACCACGTCGTCCGCGGCGCGGAGCGCGCGCTGCTCGCGGCGCAGGGGGCCCGGCTGGCGGACATGGAGTCGGCGCTCGTCGCCGAGCGCGCGGGGACGCTGCCCGTCGCCGCCGTCCGCGTCGTCGTCGACGGCCCGGGCCACCCCCTGTGGCACCCGGGCATCGTCCGGCGCGGGCTGGCGGGACGGCGCGTCCTGGCCCGTGTCGGCCCCGCCCTGGAGCGCTGGAGCGTCCTGCTCGTGCGGGGCGAGGAGGGCACGAGCGAGGGAAGCGCGGCCGGCCGGGCCTGAGCGCGGCTCAGCCGTGCCCCGAACCGTGGTCCGGCCCGTGGTTGTCCCCCTGGACGATCTTGCCGCCGAGGTCCTTGCGCAGCGTCTCCAGCGTCTGCTCCTGGCTGACGACCACCCAGCGCGCCCCGACCAGGTACGTCCCGCCCCAGGGCTTGGCCTCCTCCAGCCAGGCGTTCATGCCGCTGTCGGTGGTGAAGCTCAGCAGGACGTAGCGCCCGGTCGCGTTCTTGCAGTTCCCCTGCTCCAGATCCTTGACCTTGCGCTTCCCGGTCAGGGAGCAGTCCGTCTGCTGCGCCAGCTCCGCCAGGCTCGCCGGCTTCGCGGCCTTGCCGCCGCCCGCCGCGTCCGACTTCGCGGAGCAGCCGGCCGCCAGCGGCAGCGTCAGCGCGGCGGCGCACAGCGGCAGCGTCTTCATGAGGCCGAGCCTCGTCAGGCCGAGATGGTGTCGGGAACCCATCGCTGTTCCTCTCCGGGGTGAGACACGCGATTCGAGGAACCAATACGCGCCCCACCCCGAAAGGGTTCATCCAGCCTCAGCCTCCGGAGGACCCGGGTCGCCGCCGGGCTCGGGTCGCCGGTCGGTTCAGGTCATCATGCGGGCGCCGGCGGCGGCGCGGACGGCGGGGTCCTCGGCGTCGTCGTGGTGGAGCCGCCGCAGCCGCAGCGACGTCTCGCGGGTGAGCGGCGCGGTCCGGGCGGCCTCGGCCCGCACGCCCTCCTCGCAGTCCCACAGCCCTTCGACGGTGTAGGACTCGGCGGTGTGCGGGGCGGTTCTCGTCAACGCGGTCAGGATGCGGGGTCTCAGATAGGCGTAGGTCGACTCGGTCCAAGCGGTCTTCAACAGCGGGACGGCCTCGCCCGCGCGCAGGCGCCCCAGCCCCTCGATCGGGCTCGCGGCGTCGGCCCAGTCACGCCGGGCGACGGCGCCGTTCAACTCGTCCATCAGCAGGGGGATGTCCTGGCGGGTGCCGTACCGGGCGAGGATGCGGAGCCCCATGTCGGCGCAGCCGCCCCGCTCCGCGGCCCACATCCGCGCCCGCGGCAGCGTCTCCGGCCCGTACTCCCGCAGCGCCCGGCACACCGCGCCGCCGAACCTGCTCGGCCGCTGGGGCAGCAGCTCCTCCGCGAGGTCCAGCAGCGCGAGCGTCCGGCGGCGGCCCAGCTCGAATATCGCCGCGATGGCGCCCTCGCCGCGGCGCCGCGCGAGGTCGAGCAGCTCGGCCTCGCTCTGCCCCTCCCGGCCGGAGGCGGGGACCATCGCGCGGCGCGCCGCCCGCCCCGCCTCCCGGTGCCGCGCCAGCGCCTCGGCCACCCGCGGCTGCCGCGCCGCCCACGCCTCGATCACCGGGTTGTACCGGCCCGGGATCAGCAGCGCCAGGTCGGCGTCGTCGCACCGCGCCGCGACCAGGGAGTCCAGGCCGGCCGCGAGCGACGGGTCCTCGAGATCGATGAGCTCGGCGACCGCGTCGAACCACTGCGCGCCCTCCTCGGCGTACCGGCGCAGCGGCGCGGCCGCCTCCCGCCGGCTCAGCCGCACCAGGTCGGCGAGCACGCCCAGCGCCAGGTCCACCCGCCACTCGTCGGGGTCGGTATGGTCCGACGGATCGAACAGATGCTCCGCGACCGGCCCCGCGGGCAGCTCCAGATCCACCATCAACCGGGCGTAGTACAGCCGCCGCGACTCGCACTGCCGATCCCAGCGCGGATCACGCCGGACGCAGGCGTAGACGTACTCGCCCGCGCCGCGCGTGTCCGCCGCGCGGCGCGCGGCCCTTCCGAGTCCACGCTGCAGTTGACCGTGCAGCGTGCCCGCCGATTCCAACACGACCTCGTTGCTCACCCCAGCAGAATGCGCACCGAACCAGATATCGGGCAAGTGCTTTAGCCCGCGTTTACCCAGGAAGACGCCCTGTGGAACCCGTCACAGGCTCCGCTGGGCGATCCAGGACGCGTGCAGATCGGCGTAGACGCCGGGCTCGGCGACGAGTTCGGCGTGCGGGCCGCGCTGGACGATCCGCCCCGCCTCGAACACGATCACCTCGTCCGCCGCCTCGGCCGTGGACAGCCGGTGCGCGATCGAGATCGCCGTGCGGCCCCGCGTCACGCCGTCCAGCGCCCGCTGGAGCCGGACCTCGGTCGCCGGATCCACCGCGGAGGTCGCCTCGTCCAGGACGAGCAGGTCCGGGTCGGCGATGTAGGCGCGGGCCAGCGCGACGAGCTGCCGCTCACCCGCCGACAGCGACTCGCCGCGCTGCCCCACGGGCGTGGCGAGGCCCTGCGGGAGGCCGTCCAGCCAGTCGGCCAGGCCCAGCTCCGTCAGCGCGAGGACGAGGTCGTCGTCGGACGCGTCCGGTCGCCCGTACCGGATGTTGTCGGCGAGCGAGGCGTCGAACAGGAACCCGTCCTGCGGCACCATGACGATCCGCTCGCGCAGCGACGAGAACCGGACGCGGTCGAGAGGCACGCCGTCCACCAAGACGTGGCCGGACACCGGGTCCATGAGCCGGGTGAGGAGCTTGGCGAACGTCGTCTTGCCCGACCCGGTCTGCCCGACGATCGCGACGCGGCTGCGCGGCGCGATCTCGACGTTCACGTCGTGCAGGACGGGCGGCCCGCCCGGGTAGGCGAACCCCACCGACTCGAACCGCACCTCGATGGGGCCGCGCGGCAGCGTCTCGCCCGCCTCGCCGGGGTCGGCCACGTCCGGGACGGTGTCCAGGACGCCGAGCACCCGCCGCCAGCCCGCGATCGCGTTCTGCGCCTCGTTCAGGACCTCGGTGGCGGTCTGCATCGGGCTGACGAACAGCGTGACCAGGAACAGGAACGCGACGAGCCGCCCCGCCGACACCTCCCCGGCGACGCCGAGCAGCGTCCCGGCGATGACGACGGCGGCGGTGGCGAAGGCCGCCACCAGCTCGCTGACAGGGAACGTGAGCGCGACCATGGCCTGGGCCCGGGTCTGCGCCGACCGGTAGGCCTCCACGGTCTCGTCCACCCGCCGGCCCGTGCGCTCCTCCGAGGCGTAGGCGCGGATCACCGGGGCGCCCACGACCGACTCGCTGACCGCCGCCAGCAGGTCGCCCATCCGCTCCCGCACCCGCATGTACGCCCTCGACAGGATCCGCTGGAAGCGGCGCAGCGCGAACGCCAGCGGGAAGAACGCCGCCCACACCAGCAGCGCGAGCGGCCACGAGTAGACGACCATCAGCACGCTCGCGACGACCAGCTGCCCGATCGACACGATGAACATCAGCCCGCCCGACTGCATGAACTGGCTGATCTGGTCGACGTCGCCGGTCACCCGCGACACCAGCGCGCCCCGCCGCTCCCCGCTCTGGGTGAGCATCGACAGGTCGTGGACGTGCCGGAACGCCCGGATCCGCAGCGACGCCAGGCCGCCCTCGGACGTCCTGTACAGGCGCACGTTCATCAGGTACGCGCACACGGCCGTCACCAGCACGGCCGCCGCGCACAGCAGCACCGCCGTCCGGATGAAGGCGATGTCGGGCCCGTCCGGGCGCCCGAGCCCCTTGTCGATCGTCTGCTGGACGGCGACGGGCACCACCACGCGCCCGGCCGTCGACACCAGCGCGAGCGCCAGGGTCCCGGCGAGGCCGGCCCGGAACTCCGGGCTCAGCCGCAGCCCGCGCCGCAGCGTGCTGATCGCGCCCTCCGCGGCGGTGTCGCTCAGTCCGGGGGCGCTGCTCGGCTTCGAAGCCGTGTCGATCACCGTCATGCCAGGGCCTCCTCGCCGCCCTCGACCGCTTCCTGCTCCGCCTCGGCCCGCTCGTAGGCGTTGACGAGGTTGCGGTAGCCCTCGGAGCTCTCCAGCAGTTCGGTGTGGGAGCCGCGCGCGATGACGCGGCCGTGCTCCATGTAGACGACCTCGTCGGCGAGCGAGATCGTGGCCTTGCGGTAGGCGACCACCACGACGGTCGCGCCGCCGGACTCGCCGGTCTGGGCCTCCCGCAGGCTCTGCAGGATGCGCGCCTCGACCTGCGGGTCGACGCTGGACGTCGCGTCGTCCAGGACGAGCAGCCGGGGCCGCCGCACCAGCGCCCGCGCCAGCGCGAGCCGCTGGCGCTGGCCGCCCGACAGGGTCGCCCCGCGCTCGCCCACCCTCGTGTCGAGCCCGTCCGCGAGGGCCGCGACGAACCCCTCGGCCTGGGCGAGCCGCAGCGCCTCCCAGACCCGCTCGTCCGGGACGTCGAGGCCGAGCGTCACGTTGCCGCGCACGGTGTCGTCGAACAGGAACGTCTGCTGCGGGACGAGCGCCGCCGTCGCCGCCACCCCGCCGCGCCGCACGTCCCGGAGGTCGACGCCGTCCAGCAGGACGGACCCGTCGGCCGGGTCGACCAGCCGTACGAGCAGCGAGGTGAGCGTGGACTTGCCCGACCCCGTCGGCCCGACGACCGCGATCGTCCGGCCGGGCGACGCGGCGAACGACACGTCGTGCAGGACGCGGTGCCGCGAGTCCGACCCGCCGCTCGCGTCCTCGTAGGCGAACCTGACCTCCCGGACCTGGAGCTCGGTCGCCGCGCCCTCCGGCGCGTCCAGCGAGGCGTCCCCGAACGGCAGGGACCCCGTCGCGTCCAGGACGCCGCGGACGCGGTTCCACCCGACGACGCTGCGCGGCACCTCGCCCAGCACCCAGCCCAGCGCCCGGATCGGCCACGACAGCAGCGTGAACAGGTAGGCGACGTTGACCAGGTCGCCCGGCGACATCGCGCCCGACTGCAGCCGCAGCGACCCGATCAGCAGGACGGCCAGCACTCCGAGGTTCGGCAGCGCCTCCAGCACCGGGTCGAACAGCCCGCGGATGCGGCCGACCGCGATGTTGGCGTCCCGCAGCTCCCGCGCCCGCTCGGCGAACCGCTCCGTCTCCGCCGCCTCCCGGCCGAGGGTCTTGACCACCAGGCCGCCCTCGAAGCTCTCGTGCGCGACCTCGCTGACCTCCGCGCGCAGCTGCTGCGCGCGCGTCGCCACCGGGGACAGCCGCCGCTGGTACACCACGTTGATGAGCGCCACCGCCGGGAACACCAGGAACCCGACCCCGGCCACGACCAGGTCGGTGAACAGGATCGACACCGCGGCGATCAGCAGCATGAACACGACGCCGACCGCCATCGGCAGCGGCGCGATCGGCGCCCACACCGCCTCGACGTCGGCGTTGGCGTTCGACAGCAGCTGCCCGGTCGGGTGCCGGTGGTGCCACGCCAGCGGAAGCCGCAGGTACTGCCGGGTCACCGCCCGCCTGTAGGACGCCTGCAGGCGGTACTGCATGAGCCCCGCGTAGAACCGGCGCCCCGCGACGCCGAGCGCCTTCAGCAGCGCCACCGCCAGGATGAGGGCCGCCGCCCCGGACAGCGCCCCGGCGGTCGTGTGCCCCGACTCGAACGCGGGCAGTACGACGTGGCCGGTCGCCCAGCCCAGGACCTGCGCGGTCCCCACGGTCATCGCCGCGTACAGGGCGCTCGCGAGCACCGACAGCGTGAACACCCGCGGCTCCGCCTTCACCGCCACCCACAGGACGCCCATGCCCTCCCGGAGGACATGGGGACTGACGCGTCTGGACGCAGGTGGCACGGCGACTCCTCGATCACGGCGGTACCCGGGAAATGGCCCCCTCGCGACCGCGCCGGGGGGTTTGCGGGGCTGGATATTGCCTACCATCCGGCCGGCGCGCTTATTCCCGGCCGGCCCGCCACGGCCTACGATCGGTCGATGAGCACGCCCGAGGACGACCCCGCGCCGTCCGCCCCGAAGCGGGACGGTTCCGGCCCGGAGGCCCCCGGCCCGGTCCGCCGCGAACGGCTGGCGCTCGCCGCCGCGCTGGCCGAGGCGGGTCCGGACGCGCCCACCGAGTGCGCGGGCTGGGACGCCCGCGACCTGGCCGCCCATCTGGTCGTCCGCGAGGGGCGCCCCGACGCCGCGCCCGGGATCCTGCTGCCCCCGCTGTCGTTCTACACCGAGCGCGTACGGCGGCGGACGGCCCGCGCGGTGCCGTTCGAACGGCTGGTGGAACGGTTCGCGCAGGGGCCGCCGAAGTTCTCGCCCTACGCCCTTCCCGGAGTCGACAAAAACGCCAACGCCGTCGAGTTCTTTGTTCACCATGAGGACATCCGGCGCGCGCGTCCCGACTGGGAGCCCCGCGACCTCTCGCCGGAACTCGAAGAACTCCTCTGGCGAAGGATAAGAATTGCCCGCTTTGTCCTACGAAAAGTTCAGGTCGAGGTAACCTTCGTCCAACCCGACGGGCGGGCCGTCCGGGTGTCCGGCGGCGGCCGCGGAGCCGTCCGCGTACATGGCCCGGTAGGCGAACTGGTCCTGTGGGCACTGGGCCGCCGGGACGTCGCGAAGGTCCGCCTCACCGGCGCCACGGACGCTGTCAAGACCCTGACCGAGACGGGTTGGAGTCTTTAACGGGCAGGTAACGGCAGGGTTCGCCGAGAGGAGAAACGCAAGTGTTGCGGCTCCTCCGCTTTACGCGGAAGCGGTGATACGGTGGGGCTGTCGGTTGCAGTCGTGGTTCTCGATCGTGCAGACGCCCGCGAACTGATGGCAGCGGGCGTTTTGGCTTTTCCGGGACCGTACCGGGGGCGAGAGCGTTCCGCAGCGACCGCACGGGCCCGCGAGGTGTGGGCCCAGGTTTTGCCGCAAGGAGAAAGACATGCCCCAGCAGGGCACCGTGAAGTGGTTCAACGCCGAGAAGGGCTTCGGCTTCATCGCCGTGGACGGCGGCGGGCCGGACGTCTTCGTGCACTACTCGGCCATCCAGAGCTCCGGGTACCGCACCCTGGACGAGAACCAGCGCGTCCAGTTCGAGGTCACGCAGGGTAACCGTGGCCCGCAGGCCGACCAGGTCGTCCCCCTGTAACGCCCGCCAGTCGTACGCGGCAGAGCCCGCCCCCCACCGCCAGGGGGAGGCGGGCTCTGTTTAATTGCGTTTTTCTCCTTCTTCGGGCCTTGGCGGCCCTCCATCGTCGATAAACGCGGGCGATCGCTGGCATCGCTTCGTCTCGCCTTGCGGCTCGCTTCGCGATCAGGTTCTTGCTTCGCTCGAACCTGCCTTTGGACGCGATCGCCACGGATTCAGGTTGTCGCGTGGTTGCGGCGGTGGCTGGTGTCGGTGCGCCCCTCCCCGTGCCTGCCGGCCTTCGGGCCTGGCGGCCCTTGGCCTCGGGTCCGCGGTGGGGGCGTCCTTCGGGCCTGGCGGCCCTTGGCCTCGGGTCCGCGGTGGGGGCGTCCTTCGGGCCTGGCGGCCCTTGGCCTCGCGTTCGCGGTGGGGGCGTCCTTCG